>NZ_JAYGIG010000131.1:0-44743 GCF_034932105.1 Leptothoe sp. PORK10 BA2
CCGAATCGACGCTTAAACTTTGAATTGCTAAGGGTTTGGGTGGCTTCGTAGTTCATCTGCCTAGGTGTAAAGCAATGAACCAAAACCTAAAAATCTACCATAGAAACTATTATGCAAGAGGTCTAATCTTTTCACCCAAAGTTTCCGACAGCTTTTGCCATAGGCGATAGGCAACAGATTTTTCAATGTACTCAGGTTTGACAGGATAGATGTCCTCATAGGTCTTACCCTGCCAGGAACCTAAAAAAACTCGACGTTCCAGATCATTAAGTCGTTTGTTTGTTTTGGCATAAACTAATCGGTCAACAAACTCCAGGGCGGTAGCAGCATCCATAGCCAAGGTGCAACTGTGCGTTGGGAATATAGGACATAGAGCGTATTTAAATCAGAGAATCGATGCACAAATCTACGGTAACCTTGCCCTTGACTGCATGGCAAAGCCAAGATCGAGGTTTGTTGGTTTTTGTGGAGGTTATGTGAGGCTAACATGAAGTTGATGGTCCATCGATCCTGATAATTAACTAAAAGGCGGCTCAAACCCTCTAAAATTGTGAGCTTTTATGGTTCCGCGATAGATGCCTGCCACTGATACTAAGGTCAACGCAGTTCAAATATCTTTGCTGTTCTAGATGATGAACAAATCTGTCGGAATGCTGCCCCCATAGTTCGGCTCAGCAGCACCAGAATAAGTAAAGCATTTCCACGTGTGTTCTATCTACTACAGCGGTTCGGTCAGACAACATCGGTTTTATCTCATCTCCCTAAGGAGAAAAAACAATGCCTCCCATTTTTTTCATATCATTTCCTTTCATCCTCCTATTGATCCTGTCTAGAGGGGCTAGTGCTGCATCGTCTAAACCCAAATCGACTAAACCTTCTGTCGTAAAAGTGATCGATATCATCGACATTGATGACGAAATCATTATTGTCCGCCAGAAAAAAGACTAACCCTCAGGATGGGATGTACTCATGGGGCAAAGGAGCCAGACTTCAGTGGTAAAAAGGTTAGGTTAGCCATAACTCATTACCTTTTGTGATCATCTATCCCAATAGTGATTACATTCCAACACAGACAAGGGGCTTACAATTAAACCCATATTTTTTGTCCCTGGTCTGCATCTTCCGTTTGCCCCACCCTGCTTCTACCGATAGTCCATTTTTACGCAAACCCCCTAACCGTGATATTTCCAGCAACCTCCATGAAGCAATCTTGTGTACATCAGCTGCACGAGAAGTATATTCAAATGTTGGGTAAACCGTTGGGTTACCTGACGTCCAATCCTAACCCGTCATTTCAGCCAGATTATGGTGTTTTGTTAAGTGCCTTTGCAGCTCAGGTGTTGGATAAGCTAATCGCGAGTACGGCTTTATATCACAATGTTGAGCACACGATTCTTGTCTGTTTGGTCGGACAGGAAATCCTCCATGGCAAGCACCACCAGGAGGGGAATGTCACCTGTGAGGACTGGCTAAATTTTATGGTGTCGTTGCTATGTCACGACATTGGCTATGTGGCAGGCGTCTGTCGTCAGGATGATGTGGCCCAACGTCGCTATGTGCAAGGTCAGTTTCAACCAGCTACCGGCCAACTTCAAGAGAAGGCTTGGGTGACTTTGGCTCCCGGGGCAACGGATGCTAGCTTATCGCCTTACCATGTGGAGCGTAGCAAGCTGTATGTCCAGGAAAATTTCAGCCAGTATGAGGTCTTAGATTTAGCAGCAATTCAGCAAAATATTGGGTTTACTCTATTTCCGGTGCCGGATGAGCCTGTCTATCAGGTGACGCATCACTATCCTGGCTTGGCTCGGGCAGCGGACTTGATTGGTCAGCTCAGTGACCCCTGTTATTTGCAAAAGACGGTGGCACTCTTTTATGAGTTTGAGGAATTGGGAATGAACCAAGAGCTGGGTTATGGCTCTCCTGATGACCTGAAACTGGGCTTTCCTGAGTTTTATCGGACCCAGGTTTATCCCTACATTCAGCCCGCGTTGGCCTATTTACAAGCAACGGCTCTAGGGCAACAGATTGTTGAGAATTTAGAGGCTAATGTGAGAGGGGTTAGTCATCGTGACAAGCTAGTTTTGTCAAAGTCCTAGACCTACGGGTAAAACAGGTTAGCCAAGAGATTCTCAGTGACCTCAATCTGGAACATTTAACCATTGCAAGGTCCGGCTGCTCACCGGGTCGGATACAGGGCGTTTACTAACGGTTTGCTAACCATTGTGTGGCGAGGGCTACTAATGCGATCGCAAACCTACGCTACATTCACACCTATCCAGTAAACTGAACCTCCCCTGTGCCTAACCTCACATCCCACGATCTGGATGTTTCACGGCTTTTGTTTGACCTTAAGCGGTGTGGAGAACTGGTGAGCAGATTTACCGGTTGGCTGGAACCCGATGCGATCGCCACCTGCGTCACCAACGGTCTCATCGAACAATTCGGCTGTGCTTTTACCCGCATTTGGCTGGTGGAGCCCGACCGCCGCACCCTCCGCCTATTGGCTTCAGCCGGTCTCTACACCCGGCTAGACGGGGACTTTGCCCGAGTGCCCATGGGGGCCTTCAAGGTGGGCAAAATCGCCCAGCACTGCATTCCATTTTTAAGCAACTGCCTGCCAGATGAGGACTGGGTCAAAGACCGGGAATGGGCCATTGCTAAGGAGATCCAAGGCTTTGCCGGATTACCCCTGATGACCGACGGACAGGCCATTGGCGTACTGGCCCTGTTTAGCCATCGCCCCATGGCCCCTGAATTTTTAGAAGTGCTGCAAATCCTCAGTCTATCGGTGGCGGGGGCATTGGCCAGCGCCGTCAACCACCAGGCCCTACTCCAAACCCCCGATACGGCCCACCTATCGGAACAGATGGCGGCATTCCTGGGGGGACATAAACTGAGTCTGCTGGGGACGGAACAACCCTTGGCACTGCCGGTGACCCAGCTCCTCCTCCAGATGGCCCATCACCTAGCCAAACTATCCTGTCAGTACTGTCGCCTGGTCTATGACACTGACACCGTGGTATTAGAAGCCATGCTGGCCACCGATCCGACCCAGCCCCTTCAGGCCGACACCCTCACGGAGATTTTTCAGGATGTGCTGGTCCCAGGCCAGGCGTTAGGAGGAGAATTACACATCCAGACATGGGTGGATGTGGCCCAGGTGCGCCTACAACTCCCCCAGCAGGTGGATCAGCCCAGTAGTCGGTCATCCAAGATAGCCTCTCCCCTCTCCGAACGGGAGCAAGAGGTGATGCAACTATTGGCCCAGGGACATCGCGATCGCGACATTGCAGAACAACTTTACATCAGCGAGAGAACGGTCAAATTTCACGCGAAGAACATGCTGGATAAGCTAGGGGTGCGAACCCGCATTCAGGCCGTATTTGAAGCGACGAAACAGGGCTGGCTGAACTAGGCCATAGGGAGAAATGATTAAGGTAGCCGTTTATGCCCATCCTTTACATTTCCGTCTTTTTCCATAGATTAGATAACTTTTTAAATGCATCCATTGGAACAGGGCAATAATGGAGAAAGCTTTACTCTGACAGCTATAAGGCTGAGTATTCACCTATGGCTGAAGAAAAAATCGCTCACACAGTTCTGATTATCCATGGCTCCGAAGCGGAGCGGAAGATTTACCGGCACTACCTGCAGCAGGATCCCCACTGTCGCTATCACATCACGGCAGCAGATTGTGCCACCCAAAACATTGAGCGCCGTCCATGGGAATCGTTTGACGCTATATTGCTAGATCTGCCGCTGTCCCAGGCCGATGGGCTGCAAGAGCTTAATGTACTTAAGGAGCAGCAGTCAGAAACCGCCATCATTGTGCTCACCGATGTTAGCCGTGAACACCTAGCCATCCAAGCCATCGAGCATGGTGCCCACGACTATTTGATCAAAGATCAGTTATCCCAGGAGGTGTTCCAACGCACCGTTCGGAGTCGCATCAAACACCAACAGCTCCAGAACCAACTCCAGACAAACCAAAAGCGCCAAGACCTGATTACCCAACTGACCCTAAATATTCAACAATCTCTTCTGCTAGATGAAACCCTGAACACCACCGTCAAGGGTGTTCGGCAGCTATTAGGCTGTGATCGGGTGCTGGCCTATCGATTTTCGCCTGACATGAGTGGGACAATCATTGCTGAATCTGTGCAACCAGACTACCGCTCAACCTTAGGACAAACCGTACGGGATTCCTACTTTCAAGATCAAGGGGCTCAGGAATACTGTCAAGGTCGCATTCAATGGGTGGACGACATCTACAGGGCTAACTTAGATCGCTGTCATATTAAATTACTCGAACAGTTTGAGGTGCGGGCAATTTTAGCCACACCGATTTTGCTGCAAGAGGGCAGTACAAATACTCCGCGCCTCTGGGGTTTGCTGGTGGCTCACCAATGTAGCAGGGCAAGGGTCTGGATACCTGATGAAACAAAGCTATTAGAGACGTTATCCCTGCATATCGCCATTGCCATTCAGCAGGCCCAACTATTAGAAAAAACCCAGACCGCCCTGGAAAAAGCGAAGGCCTTGAGTGCATTTAAGTCAAAAATTTTGACCACCATTTCCCATGAGTACAACACCCCCCTCACCGCGATCAAAGCGGCAGCTGAAACCTTGCGGGTCCATGCCAACTCCCTTTCCTCACACCATCGCGATCGCTATCTTGCCATTATTGAATATAAGGCGAAGTATCTATCTGTGCTGGTGAAGGATATGCTCCTAGCCAACCAGGCCGATCTTGACCAGCTACAGCTGCAGCCGATGGAGATCAATTTAGAGAATTTATTCTCTAAATTGATCGACGAACATCGGGGATTAGCCACTAATCAACACCACATATCCCTTACCAGCCTTGGCAACATCGAGAATTTTGTGGGCGATCTTGGACTTCTGCAACAAGTATTTGAAAATTTACTTTCCAACGCCATTAAATATTCCCCTGGGGGGGGAGACATTCAATTGGTGATTGTGGGAGAAGCCAATCAAATTACTTGCCACGTCAATGATGAAGGCATGGGCATCCTGGAAGCCGATCTGCCCCACCTATTCGAAGTATTTCGCCGAGGCAGCAATGTGGGAGAAATACCAGGCACTGGCCTAGGCCTCAATATAGTCAAAGCCGCTGTGGAACTACATGGGGGCAATATTGTTGTCAAAAGCAAGCAGGGAAAGGGAACACGCATTAGGGTGGAATTGCCCAAAACACCTAAGGAAGATGTCACAAATAATTATTCCTTGACATCGGCAGTCATTGCCTAGTTATTATAGTACAATAGTACTCAATCGCTTTTGACGTCTCACATTTTTCATAGGACCCAGCCTGTAATGGCTATTCAGCCTGGGCCTCCATCCAAACGTCTTCCATAAGGAGTGACCTATGACTTTAGCAAAACCGACATCGACTAATACCCCCGGGTTTGAACTGTCCACCACCTCGGATGGGGTTGAGCAGTCCCCCATGGCCTTAAAGACCCAACTGGGTAATTTGGCGACTCAAGCCACCCACCGCACGCTTAATCTATGGGCTGATCTATGGGCTGCGTATCGGCCTGTGACCAGGGACAAAACCCAGGCAGTTTGGCTGCTGCTGCAAAGTACCCAGCCGGTACACTTGTTGTTGACCGCTGCTTTGGCGGTACTTGCGATCGCACTCGTCACCCTAGTCGCCACTTTTAACGGGTTGATCGTCCTATTCCTCAAAATGGCGGCCCTCGTTTTGGCCGCTGTTGCCGTGGGGCAGTGGGTTAGCCGGGGTCTCAGCTGGGCCGATGAAAAACTCCCCTCACCCATGGACCCTAGTGAAACGACCCAAGGCTAAACGCCCTAAGTTTCTCGAAGTTTATCCAGACACCTTGTAGTATTGTCAGTCAGCACTCAAGTTTACAGCATAGCTTTGCCTGCTTTGTGATGGATGGGTTTGTAGTTTTGTCTATTTTGTCTATACAAGTCTGTAAACCTAGCCCAAAATAATGAATGAGTTAATCAGGTTCCGTTAACTGTAATGGTCTATTAGATCCTGACCAGTTAACGGAACTGAGACTCCATTCATCTACTGAGTAATCAATGGCTGACTTATTCATTTCTTACTCTCGAAAAAACACAGAGTTTGTTCGCATCCTTGATGCCGCATTAATCCGTAGCAAGTATGACACCTGGGTAGATTGGCAAAATATTCCACCGACAGCAGACTGGTGGGAAGAGATAGAAGCTGGAATTGAGGCCGCCCATACCTTTATATTTATTTTGAGTCCCGACTCAGTTGCCTCCCAAGTATGTCGGAAGGAAGTTGATCATGCTGTAAAGCACAACAAACGGCTGATCCCCATTGTGCGACAGGATGTGGACGCGGGGGATGTCCATCCTGCATTAGGAAAAATAAACTGGCTTTATTTTCGAGAGAAGGATGACTTTCAGACTAAATTTGTAGACCTCGTTAAAAGCATCGACATTGATTTAGAGTATTGGAAAGCCCATACTGTGCTCCTCACCCAGGCGGTAGGGTGGGAAAAAAGTAATCGGGATAGCGGTTTACTATTGCGAGGGCGCGTCTTAGAGGAGGCCGCCCAATGGCTGATTCAATCGAATGTCGGGAAGGACCCAAGACCGACCCAGACTCAAATCGATTATGTATCTGCTTCGGTGGCAGCCCGCAGGGCAACAAATAATCAGCAACGAGTCATCATCGGCATACTGGGAACTCTGTTGGCAATGGCTGTGGGGACCGGAGGATTCGCCTTTGTTCAATATGGCCAAGCTCAACGGGCGCTTAAAGTGGCAGAAGCGGCTAAAGACAAAGTTTTTGATCTGACTGCCATTGCCAAGTATCAGCAAATAATTACCCGATCCAGACAGTTTAAACAACAGGAACTAGACAAAGGTATCCTATTGGCAACGGCAGCCATGAAGGGATTAGAAAATAAACAAGCTTCCACTGGAGAGGCCAGCTATGTATTGTACGATAGTTTGACATTGTTGCCCCCCATGAAGTCTGTTGTTGAGCATAATGGCTGGGTTCAAGAGGTTCTCTTTAGTCCCAATGGCCGCTATCTAGCGACCCGTAGTGATGACAATACGTCTAGACTATGGGACTTGAAGGAAAACCGGGAGATCAAACAATTGAGTCCTGAAGGGGATGTTAAGGAGATTAATTTCAGCCCCAATAGTCGATATTTTATTGCCCGCAGTAGTCATAGTGCTCCCATATTATGGGACCTGAAAGAAAATAAAGAAGCTAAACACTTTAATTCCCAGGAGCCGCTGATAGAGGTGAGTTTTAGTGCCGATGGCCGTTATCTGGCGACCCTGAGTAAGAGTCAGATAGCAATACTGTGGGATCTGCAGAATAATCAGCAAGTCAAAGAATTTAATCTTCAGAAAAACGTTGAAAAGGTTATATTTAGTCCCAATAATCAGTATCTTGCCATTCTGAGTGTTGGCAATAACGTCACCCTGTGGAACTTACAAACAAAACAGGTAGGCCGTAGAAATATTTCATATTACGGAACGGCCCATGATGTGCAATTTAGCCCCGATGATCGCTTTTTTGCCTATCGTCTCAATGAGCAGGAAGTCTGGGTTCAATCTCTGACAGAAAATCGCCATTCCAGAATAAGTCACGTGGGTAAGGTGGAAGATATTCGGTTTAGCCCCAACAGTCCCTATGTCGCTAACCGCAAAACCAACAATATTGCGAGACTGTGGGATTTACAGAAAAATCGAAATATTAACAATATTACCCACCAGGGGGCGGTGGAAGGTCTGGGATTTAGCCCCAATGGCCGCTTTTTAGCCATCAGTGGTCAAAACAACACCGCAATCGTATGGGATTTACAACAGCAGAAAGAGATTATTCGTATTGTCCATGACAATAAGGTCGTAGACATTAAGTTTAGCCCTAACAACCGGTACCTGGCTACCCGTAGTGAGGGGACTAAAAGCATGAGGGTTTGGGATCTCTCAGAAAATAAGGAAGCCGCTCGAATCGCCCATGCAGAGGATGTTGAGGACTTTAGCTTCAGTGTCGATGGCCACTATCTGGCCACCGGGAGTAGTGACCATACGGCGAAAGTTTGGGACTTGGCTAATAATCAGGAGGTTGCCCGGATTGCCCATGCAGATGCCATCATTGATGTGAGCTTTAGCCCTGATGGTCATTATATTGCTACGGGGAGTCGGGATCAGACAGCTAGGGTGTGGGATTTGCGATCGCAACCCCAGGTAGCTCACATTGTCCACAATAAAACATTAGGGGATGTGAGCTTTAGCCCGAATGGCCGTTATATCGCCACCGGAAGCCATGACCAGACGACCAGGGTATGGGACTTGGACAAGAACCAGGAGGTCACTCGCATTACCCATGGAGGTCAGGTTGAAGATGTCGATTTCAGCGTTAATAATCTTTATTTAGCCATTGCCAGTCTCGATAACATGGCTAGAATTTGGAGCCTACAGAACAACCAAGAAATTGTCCAGATTGCCCATGAAAAACCAGTAAAAACCGTAACCTTTAGTCAAGATGTCCGCCACCTTGCCACCAGCAGTGTAGATAACATCGTGAGAATCTGGGATTGGCAGAAAAAACAGGAGATTTCTCGGATCCCCCATGCAGCAGAGATTGTTAATGTCAACTTTAGCTCTGATGGGCGTTATGTTGCCACCGGTAGCAAAAACAATATTGCTATCCTATGGGACATTAAGCAGAACAAGAAAGTCGCCCAGATTGTTCATGAGGGAGAAGTTACCGATGTGGAGTTTAGTCATGATGCTCGTTATCTAGCCACTGGGAGCAATGACAATATCGCGAGGGTGTGGGATCTACAGCAAAACAAGGAAGCTTTCCGCATTGTTCATGAAGGTCCCATAACCGATATCAGCTTCAGTCATGATGGCCAATTTCTAGCTACTGGTAGCTCAGATAAGACGGCCCGGATATGGAATCTAAAGGATCCCAGGGAGGAAATAAAACTGGACCCCATTATTCATGATGACGAGGTGACGGCGGTGAGCTTTGGTCCTAATGGTCGCTATTTAGCCACGGGCAGTTTAGATAAGACGGCCAGGGTATGGGATCTAATGGCTATGCAAGCAGGGGAGCCTGATCAGGGCTTAGAAGAAGAGTGGGAGCAGCAGAAAATATTAGAGATCGCCCGCATTCCCCATCATAATTTTGTGGATACTGTGCAATTGAGTCCCGATGGCAGCACATTGCTAACCCAAAGCGGTAATACCGCTCAAGTCCTACCAATTAAGATTGACAATTTAATTGCAGAAGCCTGTAGGCGCTTACCCCGTAATCTTACCCCATCAGAATGGAAAGATTTCTTTAGGGATGAGGATTACGACACCACATGTCCTAACCTATCAGTGCCCACGTCCTAATGCGGACGTTGGCGATAACACGGTCGTGAAACATCGCCGCCAGAACGAGGTTTGGCAAGCGTTGGATACAACAGGCACGACCACCATATGGTTGCGTGGACTGCCAAACGCTAAAACTTTTTATTATCCAAGTTCTGACGTTTTGATAACTGATTCAGACTATCGTCCGATAGGGTAACTGGTAGCGGCATATGAGATAAATGAATATCCCGTTGGGGAAAGGGAATTTCTATACCCACTTGACTGAAGGCATGGACGATCGCAAAGTTCAAATCACTCCGAATCCTTGGATATTGCTGGGGTTTCCGAATCCATACCAACAACTCAAAATCGAGAGAATTGTCACCAAAGCCTTGCAAAAATACCTCAGGGGCCGGGGCTGCCACCACATCGGGATGCTCGCGACCAACCTGCAGTAAAACAGTCTTCACCATTTCTGGCTTGCTGGCATAAGACACCCCCACGGGAATGTGAATACGGGACAGGGAATTACGATGGCTCCAGTTAATGACATCATTTTCTAAAAACCGAGAATTCGGCACAATAATTGACACCTGATCCAGGGTGCGAATATCTGTACTGCGGGGACCAATCCGATCCACCATGCCCATTTTTCCCCCCAGCTCAATAAAATCCCCCACCTGAATGGGTCGCTCAAAGACCAATACCAGGCCGCTACTAATGTCCTTAGCAATATTTTGCAATCCTAAACCCAGACCGACACCCAGGGCACTGGCCAGCAATGTTAGGGAGCTGAGGTCAATACCCCACAGCTGAAGAATCGCAATGATCCCCACAAACAAAATGGCATAGCGCGCCAAAATTGTAATGCCCGCCTGCATCCCCAGACTCAGGCCCGAGGTTTGGAGCAATCGCGATCGCATCACATTGGTCGAAATTTTGGCCACCAGGATTAATCCCCCCAGCCAGCCAAGCAAGGCCAAAATGTCAGCAATCGACAGACTCGTTTCCCCCAGCGGCAGTGACTGCCCCACAAAGGTGTGCCTCAACCCATCCTGCAACCGATAGGCCCAGGCCCTAGTAAACCGAAACTGTTTGACCACATAAAGTAATGCCCATAGCCCCAGGCTCACCCGCAGCCCCAATAGCAACAATTGGCCACCAAACCGGGCCAGGGAAAACTGAGGTCGACTCAGGCCCGTCGTCCCCGGCGACGGCGATGTGACAGTGGGGGGGAATAAGGGCAGCACGTAGCGTGACCATAGCAACCCCAGCAAATAGTGAACCCCTAAAGTCGCCACCAATACACTTAGGGAAATGAGCGCAGCCCGCAGTAAATAATCATCGCTGCGTTCCAGCCGCGCCTGTTCCAGTGCAGCCTCAATATCTTCAGCCCAGACTATGGCCTGACGTTCTAGGGTTTCCTTTTGCACATCGCTGTCCGGATCGATCGCCTGCAGATCATTGCCCGTAACAGACATCAACTGCCGACTGTTGGACCGGCCAGACGCGTTATAAATAATCGGAGTAAAGTCAGACCCATCGACGATCACCGATAGGGAATCGTTCGACTTCATAAGCTCCGCCAGCTCTGCATTAATTCCCTGGGCCCGTTGCTTCGCCGTTAGATCCTGAGTCTCGGCCACTTGGAACAGGCGCTGACCCTCAATCACAATCCATGCGGTGGAAATGGTCTCTTCCTTGACCGTGCTTTCCTGGCCCTTGGTACCTTGGGCAACTGTTTGCGAAGTACCCAACACAGTCAGGCACAGCAACCCACCCAGGAGCACGCCGAGCAAAAATCTACCCGCAGTTCGCCAGCGGTACTGGTACTTTTTTATATGTCCGATGTCAGCCCAAAATTGCCTAAACACTGTCCACTATCCCGTTGATCTGGACCTATTAATCTGGGCCTATCCTACAGTGTTTGGCCTGAAGCTATCTTAACTCTGTCGGTATTTTTGAACAAAAATGGGCACCAGGGATAACCCCATCAACAGACTCAAGCATAGGATCACAGGCAACCAGTTGCCGCCCCGCAAGGCGTTCACCCCCGTCACCCCCAACCAAGTGTAGGCCATCGTACCCGGAATGATCCCAATTAGGGTACCAAGGGCATAGGGGGTGATGGCAATATTGGTCAAACCAAATAAAAAATTCACTGCGTTAAACGGTGAAACGGGGGCAAATCGGATGGCTAAAACGCAGGATAACGACTGATGCTGCATCGTATGGTCTAGCCGGTGGAACAATCCTTGAAAGCGAGGATGTTGGCTAAAACGCCGCTTAAACCAATCGTGCAGCAAATAGCGGGCCAGCCAAAACGCCACCACGGCCCCGGCCGTCGCCCCCAGAATCGACCACAGAGTGCCCCAAATCAAACCAAACAGGGCTCCCCCGAGGACAGCAAGCACGGTCCCCGGCACCCCCACAGCGGCGGCGATGGTGTGGGCTCCGATGAAGACCACAACCCTCCATCGGCCAGCGTTGTGCATTAATTCTGTCAATGCCTGGTGGTCAAGCAAAAAACTGACCAGTTGCCAACAACTAACCGCCATTAGGGCCGCTATCAACCAACCGAAAAATTGTTTTTTGCTACGCATAGGGGCAGGGAAAAATTGCTGAATAGCCAATGGGTCCATGGATTAACCATGACTAGGATTCTGATCCTACGGTCTCATCCGAAACTCCCTGGAGGGCTTTGCGGGCAATGCTGGTAATGTAAACGCTGATGGCAACAACGGTGACAAAGATCAAAATCTTGATCGTCCAGTCAATGATGGGATTCGTCGGTACCTCGCCCGTGCCTAGGGTGGCTAGATCCTTCACCAGGGAGCCCAAGTAAACATACATGATGGTCCCTGGCAAAATACCGGTTGTGCCCAGCACATAGTCAGGCAATGAAACCTGGGTTAAGCCCAGGGCATAATTCAGCAGGTTAAAGGGAAAGGCGGGGGATAGGCGAATTAAAAAGACTAGTTTTCTGCCTTCTTTTGCGATCGCATCATCAATAGCCGCAAACTTTTTGTTACCCGAAATTTTTGCAGCAATCCAATCACGCGCCACATAGCGGCCAATCAAAAAGGCCGCCGTCGCCCCCAGCATCGCCGCCACAAAAACCAAAAACGAACCCTGCACCACCCCAAAAATGAAACCCGCCCCCAGGGTGACAATGGAGGCCGGCAAAAACGCGACCGTGATCACGACATACAGCACGATAAACACAATGGGAGCCCACAAGCCCAAGGACTGCACCCACGCCAAGGTGTTCACCAACTGATTTTGTAACCCCTGGAAAAAGCCCACGGACTCCCCCACATCCTGGGCCATAGCCGGAGCTGCCCCTAACACTACCAGCCCCATCAGGGTAAATGTCATAAATTTAAGCAGCCATTTAGTCAGTTTGGACAGATTCCTAGGCCCAGGGCCCAGGCTGTTTCTAAAACCTTGCATGATCAATGCTCCTAATAGTTTTATTGTGACAAAAAACAGGATCGAAAGGAAATCGTGGCCACCTTAAACCAGGGACCCACCACAGCTAGAACCACTGCCAGCGGTACAGCCATAGCAATAGGGCCGAGTTTGTACCTGCCCCACCACATCTAATGTGCCGCGCTCAAGCAAGGCCTCAACAGTGACGGGCTGTCCTTGGCCATCCAATGCAGGAATGCCCTCCATTTGATTAAAGTCACAGTCATACACCTGGCCCAGGTAGTCCACCGATAGCTCATTGCGACACATCAGGTGAGCCACCGTGCCCCCATTGTGATGTTGGGCCAAAAACCTCAGGTAGGGCCCATGGAGCTGACGATGATTCAGGTGAAACTTTGTCCGACCAATGGGCAAATTGGTAATCGTAAACAATCTATTGAACTGAATCCCAAACTGTTCGCTGAGGTAAGCCTTATAGTCCTGTTCCAAACCAGCCTGTTTCGGTGTGAGGGAAAAGTCTTCAGACATGGGCACCGGAGGGTTATAGACCAGGTCAATCACCAGATTTGGATCTTGGCCATAGCCTTTTTGATTCAACAGCTGCAATGCTTGAATCGAATCTTGATAGACCCCCTGTCCCCGCATTTTGTCCACATTATCTGCCAAATAGCAGGGCAGCGACGCCACCACCCGCACCTGGTGTTGAGCAAAATAATCCGGCAGGTCTTCGTAACCCGGTTCAAAAAAAATCGTCAGGTTAGAACGAACAATGACTTCCTTCCCTTGACTACGGGCTGCTTCCACAATGGGTCGAAACCCGTAGTTCATCTCCGGTGCGCCCCCGGTTAAATCTACCGTTTGAATTTGGGGAAAGCGATGAATCATTTCCACCAACTGATCACACACCTCAGGGGATAACTCCTCAGTGCGATGGGGACCAGCCTCCACATGGCAGTGACTGCAGCTCAGGTTGCACTTGCGACCTAAGTTAACTTGTAGAACGCTGATGGGCATTTTGGTCAAAGGTTGACCCAAAGCAGCTTCAAAACTGGGCAATGTCTGTGGAGCAGGTTTGGACTGGACCATAGTCTAGATAATCTGGGTGAATGGGGCATTTACAGAATGCAGCCAGGAAGAATGACTACCACGACTGTCATTGAACGATACTTTGCTGAATTTTTGCTTAGAAGCCAGCGGTAATTATCTTAGAGGATGTCTGCAAAATCCGTATATGTAGCAGCCAAAAAGGTCGAGGCAAAAAAACACCCCCCTGATTAAGCTGTTGTTGAATGGTTGCTAACAACAGCTTAATCAGGAGGGGGCTATGACTTCCCAGGAAGAAGAAGAGTGGGCGTTACTGAGTCAAACCATGATTTTATCTACAAAATGATGATTTATGATGATTTAACCTTAACCATGGGCCTTAGCCATGATTAAGCGCAATCTCATCTAGCGGCTTGCGCCGGAAATTCTGCTCTGGGGGATACCTTGACGTGAGGATTGCTCCGCCGTTGATGCATAAGCCTGTGTATTGGACACAGGAGGATAATAGGTCAAGAGTAGGAAAATACTGATTAAGACAATTGTCAACTGGCGAACTAAAGAACTTGGGTACAACTCAAAAGACATGGTTATGGCTAAGTCAACGTTTCTATGGGAGAGAATTACATTTTTGGGATACATACCAAAACCCTTGTTAAAAATCACGGACATCTCACCACTATCGGCAATGGCAAGGTGCCCTATTGGTTTTTATGGATTGGCCATGACGTTAGTTCCCAGGCAATTACATATTCGTTAACCCTAGGGGAAATATCATCAGGGAAACCTCTTCAAATAACCTGATACGGGAGACAAAAGGTATTTTTTTATACCTAATTTAGAATAGAGGTTAGTGAGTATATTCTCCATGCGCAATCCCACTTAAAGCCATGTGAAAATCAAGTAGACAGAAGGATGACGCCAGGTGAAGATGGGTCCATTGAACAAACTTACATAGAACATTTACTGAATTTGTGGAGCAAACTAGCGCTTCTATAAGCCAATTGTCTTATGTGAGTACTTAGCCTAGGAGTAGTGCCAGCACTGTGGCACCCATACTCGTAGCCTGCGGTGGTCTACTACTGTTGGCATCCCACTGTTGCCCCGATGGCTGAGGGGGAATTAGATGCCGCCGCAACTAGTCTTATCTGCCCATTTTCCATGGAGACATCCTGGGCTTCGACGATTGAACCGTTGGGATTTGGTGTGTACTCACTGGTCAAAGGCACTGGTGCCGTTGGCACTGGTGCCTTTGAGTTTTCCAGCTCGGATGTGGGGTCTGATAACAGGCGAAAATCTGTCCAGATGCTATCATTTCTGAGTACTTCGTTGGGGTTAGTGGCCACACCACCTCGGCCAGAAATCACCAGGGAGTTACCGCCTGAGGTGCATTGACGAGCAATTTGTTGAGCATTGTCAACGGGAGTTGTTGGCAGTGCCGTTAAGCCCTGATCAGATCCATACTCAGGAGTATTTAGCTCAACGCTGCCGCTAAAGGTGGGGCCTAATTCCGAGCTGGCGGTAATGTCACTCTCGGCAGTTAATTGTGGTCGAAAATCTGTCCCTAAAATCAGATTGGCATTGACGATAATGCGACCGCCGATACCCTGTTGGGCATTGGCGGAAATATCACTGTTGCCCGTAGCGATCAGTGCGATCGCATCTATGACGATATTCCCCCCCGTAGAACTTTCTTGGGCATTGGTACTAATGCGGCTACCTTGCTGCAGGGTCAGGGTATCCAGGTCCAGCAAAATATTGCCCAATGTGTGATTGACCGCAATCGTATCAGCGGCGATGCTAGCATCATTGTTTAATGCTAAATTATCTGCCTTAATCTGAATATTGCCGGGTGCTCCCTGACCAGGGGGAATTAACCCAAGACTTTGAAAGCTGCTGGCGCTGATGGTGGCACCGTCACTGATGGTAATTTGTCCCGCATCCACATCAATGTTGCCGCCATCGCCCGTACCCAAAATATTGCTAGCAAATAAACCTGTGCGACCCGCTGGGGATAGACCAGTGAGTTCAATCGTATTGGCTTGGATGGTCATATCCCCAGCGTCACCTTCCGCAAAGGTTCCTACCGCAATATTGGCCCCATCCGCTAAATATAGCTGGTCAACAATCAGTGTTAAGTTACCGCCATCTCCCGTAGCACTGGCTCCAATGCCGGGAGGACTCGGCAAAACACCCGTGGATACTCCGCTAGGGGCGTCACCTACCGCCGCAGTACCCACTGCGGCCAGACGGTTAGCGGTAATTGTGACCTGTCCCCCCGATGCTGGACCAAAGGTATTGGCTGTTATTTGTCCTCCGTCCAAAATCTGAACTTGGTCTGCGTTAACAACAATTTCCCCCCCAGCTCCTAGGAAGCCAATCGCTTCAAATCCGCTCTGAAGTTGGCCATTCGTACTGGTACCCGTCAGTACAATTTGATTCGCATCAACCAGAATCTGCCCCGTAGAACCAAACCCAAAGTTACTGGTGGCTAGTTGGGCTCCACCGCTCAAATTAATGGTGTTGGCAGCCACCTGGACATTGCCAGTACTACCGGAGACAAAGGGATAGGCAGATGAAACAATAAAACTTTCCCCAGCCATGGTGAGTTGATCGGTTTGTACCTGGATGTTACCGGCATTGGCACTGCCATAGGTAATGGCTGATATGCGGCCAAAATCTAAAATTTCAAGGTGTTGGGTCTGAATATCAATATTACCGCCCTGGCCGGTGCCTGGAAACTCAGCATCACTATAAAGACCACTGTTGATGCCACCGGAGGAACCTTGGATCAGTAAACTATCGGCATTAATATTTAAACCGTTACTGGTACCAGCTCCTTGGAGATTAGCGGCTATGACGGAGCCATCACTCAAGGAGAGATTTTGAGCCTGTACCCCAACAGAGCCACCATTCGCTGCACTCACATCCACAGACGTTGCATTGATCAACGAGATATCTTCTAAATTAGGGACTTGGGCATAGTCAAAGGCCCAGGCCCCAGTAGTTGATAGATCAACTACACCATTTTCACCAATGCCAGCCAATTCCACATGGCCACCGCTGGCCGTTAGATTCGCTCCGTCAAAGGTCAGAGGGCCACCCAATAATGCCAGGGTTTCTCCATTGGTCACCTGTAGCCCATTAGGGCGATTAGTGCGGATAAACTCAGTGGTAAAAAATGGAGTAATTTGGTGTCCTGGACCTTGCACCTCAATAGGACCTGGATTTGAACCATACTGTAGGCCTATGGGAGTACTAATACTGAGTAGACCGCCTAATGAGGTTGGGGTGCTGGCGCTGAATGTCACGTTATTATCAAAGACAATCGCATCAGCTGTAGTCGCGAGAAAAGAACCCCCAATATTCAGAACTGCATTCGGTCCAAAAAGAATTCCCTGGGGGTTTAGGAGGAAAAGATCAGTGGGTGTTGTGGTGCTAAGGGTGCCATCAATAAAGGAATCGCTGCCCGTGACACGGGTAAAAATTGTGTCAATGCCCGTATGACTAAAACGAGCTTCATCGCCGGACTGTAGGGAAAATTGGTCAAAACTGTGGAAAAGACTCGTACCTGCCTGAGTTCCGCCGGTGATGACACAGGTACCCCCCGTGCAGGGCGCTGCCAGATTGCCATTGACCAGGGTGCCAACTGAGCTGTCACCTGCGATCTGGGTGGATTGGGCCAAGCTTGGAAAGGGGGTGCTCAGAATACTGATAATACTGAGATAACCCACCCACCTGCAACAATATTTTTTGGGGCCATTCATAAGCGATTGGTAGTGCAATATACCCTAAACACAGTTCAGTATTAAGGTGCCCTTAGTGGGGGCAGTCATAACCTTTTTAGCCGTTGCTGATTTAAAGGATAAATCGATCTGTAAACCTGGCTAATAGCCGGATTGTGACTGGTAAAATCATTCCAAGGATCAGCAACGTCCCTTTTTATTTACATTTGCAACACCCAAAAAACAAAAATAGCTACCATCTATGAGATAGTAGCTATGGCGTTAAACCGAAGATAATAAACTGGAAAAATCCCTGATACTAAATGGATGTTTTCCGATCTTGCAACTGATCGATCCTCAAGCCTACTTCCCCATTCCTGGAATTGTTTTATTAATTTCACCAGGACGCCAAGGACCAACAGGCGGAAAGCCAGGGAAACCAAACCCACCCTTGGAGACTTCTTGCTCGGCTTCTGTTAGCTTATTCCACAAGGGTTTAGGCTGTGCCTGCTGAGAAGATTCAGCTGAAATATGACTAGACGATTGATGAACTTTACTGAACATTGCAACTGCTTCCTAACGTGAGTGGGACTAACTATTTCTTTGCTTTGATGACCAAGGAAAGGACCGAAAAAAGAACAACATTATTTTTGCTTTTCCACCTTTGGTGACTTCCTGTTCGGCTTCTGTTAACTTATTCCACAAGGGTTTAAGCTGTGCCTGCTGAGAAGATTCAGCTGAAATATGACTAGACGATTGATGAACTTTGCTGAACATTGCAACTGCTTCCTAACGTGAATGGGACTAACTATTTCTTTTGACTCTATACCTCGAAGTCACCTGATTTCATTATCACTATAGCTATTTGATGTTCTCCCGTTTTTTTCAGCGAACCATGAGATCTTGCGCTAAGGTTCCAACTTCCAAAACTAAACCCACCTTTTGCAGGGAGATCTTGCGCTAAGGTTCCAACTTCCAAAACTAAACCCACCTTTTGCAGTTTCCTGTTGTTGAGTCGTTAGCGAGGTCCACAAAGGAGTAGATTTCGCGGACTTTTGGGATGAACTAATTGTAGAAGACATTTGCCTGAATCCTTTAACGTGTTAGTAACCTGAGAAATTTATGGTGCAACCCTGGGGTGTATGTATCCATTAAAGCTAGTGATTTAGCTGTTATCACCTAGGAGATTACGGAAGTTACAGATAAAGCTAAGGACTTGTTATTGTTGATTGTGGCGAACACTGTGAACTTATGGTGAATCAAGCGGTAAAAACTAGAAAAAAGATCCAAACATCAGCTGTTTGACTAACGTCATGTTCTAGGGTGTTAAGTGATTTCCCATAAACCATCTAAAAATATTGTTTCTATGCGTGCCAAGTTATATTTTGGACCGCTGAGATTAAAGGTACGCCCCATGGCAAAACTCAGCCATGCTATGGGTGCAGCATGGCTGAGTAGCTCAAAACCAACATTTATTGATCTCACTATTGCCAAAATCTAGAAAACAGAAGCTAGGACGATCCCGCTGGCGCTCTAATAATAGTAGTAGTAAGAATAATAGCGATAGTCGTAGCAAGGGTAGCAGCCGCCATTGGTCTGCTCCTCTTGTTTCTCATCAAGATTATTCCACAATGGGGACGGTTTTGACGTTGCTTTGGGCTGATGCTTGGATGGTTTCTTTTTGGAGCAATTAGAAGACTTAGAAGACATATCAATGACCGATCAAGAACGTATGCCCCCAGCAAACTTTATTCTATTGCCGTAGGGTGATGGTATCTATTAAAACCCATCACCCTGTGCGTAACACTTAGGAAATTGCGGAAGTTGTAGATGAAGATCAGGGAAATTGCTTGGCAATTTGCTACCCGATTGTGATGTGAGTATGAACTCAGCTATGAGGTTAGGTCAATTACTAATACGCTTATCCGCTAAATGGCCGCAGCCAAAGCACATTTTCCATGGTATTTGCGTCCTATTACTGATTAGATACACCTGATTAGATACATCTAATTAGATATATACCTTTGATGCCGCAAGGTCTAACGGTAAGCGTCCCCCTGGGCGGAGTCCGTTGGCATAGCTCTGGTGGGACAGGCCTCCTCAATAACTGAGTCGGCAATCTGAGTTTTTGATGAGAACAAAGTGGTTTGATGCACAGGTGGGCATGATAAGCCAAATTGTGTCTGCCCTATTTAATGAATTATCCAGCCATTTTGCAACATAGTGAAGAGGACTGCGGCGCAGCTTGTTTAGCCAGTATTGCCAAACACTATGGTCGTACGTTTAGTCTGAGTCGTATGCGTGAAATGGTGGGGACCGGACAGCTGGGAACTACCCTGCTTGGACTGCGGCGTGGTGCCGAGAATTTAGGATTCAAAGCTCAAGCGGTACAGGCTAGTGATCTACTGATTGATCGATTGGCGGAGGCCCCTTTACCCGCTATTATTCACTGGCGTGGATACCACTGGGTGGTGTTGTATGGGCAGCACCGTAATCGATACGTGATCGTTGATCCGGCGCTGGGCGTAAGGCGTCTGACGCGAGCCGAATTGGTCCAAAACTGGGCCGATCGGGTGATGCTGTTGCTAGAGTTGGATGATGAACGCTTTTATGAGCATGAAAACGATTCATTAGAAGGGTTTGGTAGTTTTATTCGGGCAATCAAACCCTACCGTCAGTTATTGACGGAGGCACTCTTGATCAACTTGGGCATTGGTTTATTGGCTTTGGCTCTACCATTGCTCATTCAATTGCTGACGGACGATATTCTGGTTCGTCAGGATTTATATTTGTTGGGTACCATCGCCATTGTGGTTGTTACGCTCAATGGTTTGCGTAGCTTTATGAGCTGGGTACAGGCAAATTTGATTGCCCATTTTGCTCAGCGTCTGGAACTAAAGCTGATTTTGGACTTTGGTCGGCAGCTCTTGCAGTTACCGCTGGGCTATTTTGAGTCCCATCGCAGTGGTGAGACGGTTAGCCGTCTGCAGGATATCCAGACGGTAAACCAGCTGATTGCCCAAAGTATTATTACGGTGCCCACCCAGTTATTTGTCGCCCTGATGGCGTTGATACTGATGGTGACCTATAGTCCGTTGTTGACCGGTGTGGCCCTGGGTTTGGCTGTGATCATGACCCTTTCGACGGTGGCCCTGTGGCCTGCGCTCAAGGTCCGTACGCAAAGTCTATTGATTACCGATGCGGATAATCAGGGGATGTTGGTGGAGACTTTTAAGGGGGCATTAACCCTGAAAACAACCCATGCTGCCCCACACTTTTGGGATGAGTTTCAGCGTCGCTTTGGTCGGTTGGGGCGACTGACGTTGGAACGAAATCAGCTGGCGCTCACCAATGCCATCTTTTCCCAGTTTGTATCTTCGGTGGGGGTAATCACCATTCTCTGGGTAGGTGGCTGGCTGGTGACAAAACAGGAACTAACCATCGGTCAACTGCTGGCGTTTAATGCTCTCAATCAATACATTACGATGCTGGTGGAATCTCTGGTGGGGCTGAGTGATGAAGTCGCCCGGACCCGCGTCGCTGCTCAACGGGTGTCAGAGGTGATTAATGCTCCCACCGAGCGGCCCAAGGATGAGGATAAACCCTTTGCTTTGCTGTCGGGTACAAGCGATATTGTTTGTGATCAGTTGCGGTTTTGTCACACCGGTCGGGTAGATCTACTCAAAGATTTTTCGGTTACGATCCCAGGCGGTCAAGTGACTGCGCTGATTGGTCATTCGGGTTGTGGCAAAAGTACCCTAGCTAAGCTGATTGCTGGTTTGTACCCCTTGCAATCTGGCAACATTCGCTATGGTTGTTACAACCAAGACGATCTCTCCCTCGACTGTCTACGGCAACAGGTGGCCCTGGTGCCCCAAGAGGCTCACTTTTGGAGTCGCTCTATTTTAGATAATTTCTATGTGGGTAATCCTAATGCGAGCTTTGAAGAGATTGTGCAGGCCTGCCAGATTGCCCAGGCGGATGAATTTATTGGGAATTTACCTGAAAAATATCAAACTATCTTAGGAGAATTTGGGGCCAACCTTTCGGGTGGACAGCGCCAGCGCTTGGCTTTAGCACGGGCCATTGTGAAAAATCCTGCTGTGTTGATTTTGGATGAGTCTACAAGTGCTTTAGATCCGAATTTAGAGATGCGGGTGTTGGACAAGTTGTTGTTTTATCGTCAAGGAAAAACAACCATTATTATTAGCCATCGTCCCCGGGTGATTCTTCAAGCTGATTGGTTAGTCATGCTGAGTAATGGCGAACTGACCCTGGTAGGAAAACCTGATGAGTTGTCGCAACAGTCAGGAGATCATTACTTCTTCTTAACTCCCTAGGAAAGATTTGGCGGTGGCTGGTGGCCGGGGTGCTTTTATCTGGAAAAAGCCCATATATGGCGTTTCTGCCAGGTAACGTCCTTTGCTAAGTGAAAAATGACAAATTTTGTGTTTTAAGATTGGAATTTTGACCATGCAGAGCGATATGTCTGACTCTCAATTGATGGCTCCGACGAATTTGCCGGAAATAGGGCCAGAGGATTTTTTACCACCGCTGCGGGTATGGCAACGGCTGGGGGGGATGACTGGAGTGATTGCCATTGGGACGGCCCTTGTTTTAATCCAAACGGTGACGTTTAGTGAAACGGTAAAGGCTCCTGCAATGATCCGGCCTGAGGGGGATTTGCGACTGGTGGAGGCAACGGCGGCGGGGCGCATTAGTCAAATTGTGGTGCGGGAAAATGATCAGGTGAAGGCGGGGGATGCGATCGCATATTTAGATGACACCCAGCTGCAAACCAAACTCGTACAGTTGGAAACCAGTGCGACGCAGAACCAGCAGCAGCTAGCGCAAATTGACAATCAGCTGCGGTCCCTGGAGCAACGGATAACAGCCACCGCCGACCAAATCCAGGGCAGTGTGAATGGGTCGACGGCGGAACTCACCTTGGCCCAACAGGAGTTGGCAGAACGTGAGCTGGTCAATCAGGCCGATCTACGGGAGCTGCAGGCAGAAATTGGCCTGGCTGAAGAAAATATAAACCGTTATCGTCGGCTGGTGGACCAGGGGGCGATCGCCGTCAGTCAGCTGCGGGAACAGGAAGTGGCCCTAGAAATGGCCCTAGCCCGGTTGGCAAGAGCCCAGGCGACGGCCCAGCCCAGTCGGGCCGAATTGGCCATTGCCCAGCAACAAATTATTCAAACCCAATCGGAGGGTAATGCCACCCTAGCCCGCCTACGGCAGGAATCTGAAAATCTGGCTCAGCAGCGGAGCAACCTGTTAGACGAGCTCAACCAAATCCAACAGGAGCTGGCCCAAACTCAGACCGACATGACCCTACTCACCTTGAGGGCCCCTGTAACAGGCACCATTCAATCCTTAGAGTTGCGGAACCAGGCCCAAGTTGTTAATGCGGGTGATCCGGTGGCTCAAATTGCGGCGGCTGGTGAACTACTGTTGGCCAAGGCTTGGGTTAATCCCCAGGATATTAATACCATGGAGCTGCAGCAGTCGGCCCAGCTACGTATTTCGGCTTGTCCCTATACGGATTATGGCACCCTAGGAGCGACCGTTAGCTCTATTTCTCCGGATACATTATTGTCAGATGCGTTACCCGATGATGTTCGTGATAGGGCGAGCGGTGGGCTGTATGAGGTGACTCTTCAGCTGTCGCAGCCCAGCCTCAGTACGGATCAATTGTCCTGTCATTTACAGGCGGGGATGACGGGGCGGGCCGATATTTTGACGCGAAAGGAGACTATTTTGAAACTAGTGTGGCGAAAATTGAGATTAACTACTCAGCTCTAGTGGTTGTTGACGGGACGTCCGTTGGTTTTAGTTATCCGGCAACAATGTGGATCCAGTGATGCTACACGATCAAACTATAGCTTGGCGCACGGTCAGGCTCTACGTAATCGCTGAACGTTTTTGGTTGCAACAACTATGGGCGCAGCAACCCGCTATGGGCATAAAAAAAGAGGCAAGGAATTCACCTTGCCTCCGTTTAAAACTGCATTGGATGATTTGAAACTGGGACTTACTTAATGAACAGCATCTCCTGGTAAGTGGGGAGAGGCCAGCAATCATCAGCGATTTCGCCTTCTAGGCCATCGGCATATCCCCGAACTTCTTCCATTAATGGACGTAGGGTGGAGGCACAGTAGGTCATGTGCTCACCGGTGGTGCCAAAGTCATGTTTGTCTAAGGCTTCACTCAGCTTAGTTACCGCACCCACCATGGAACTGGTGAGATCGGCCACTGTTTGAGCACTGCCTTTTTCCAGGCTGACGCCCAAACTTTCTAGGCTAGAGATGGTGGAGGACAACTTAGATAGGTAGTCCACCGCTGCTGGATAAATCTGGGTCTTGGCGATGTTGATCATCAGCTTACATTCCACCTCAATGGATAGAATATATTGCTCGGCATAGACCTCAAAGCGGCTTTCTAACTCAACCGGGGTTAATACGCCGGTTTTGGCGAATAGGTCACCGACGTACTCTGCTTGGAGAACGGGCAGGGCGTCGGCGGTGGTGGGTAAGTTGGCTAACCCCCGCTCCTCAACGGCCATTTTGTGCCACTCTGCGGAGTAACCATTACCGCCAAAGACCACGGCCCCATGCTGCTCCATGACTTCCTTGAGCACGGTGAGGATGGCGGTGTTGAGTTCTGCTCCGCCGGATAGTTCGGATTCTAGGCGATTGCCCACCCACTCTAGGGAGTCGGCCAGCATGGTGTTCAGGACAATTAGGGGACCTGAAACCGATTGGTTGGAACCGACGGCGCGAAATTCGAAACGGTTGCCGGTGAAGGCAAAGGGAGAGGTCCGGTTGCGATCTCCCGCATCCTTAGTTAAGTAGGGCAGTACATCCACCCCTAAATCCATCACCCCTTTCTGCTTGGATTCGCTGATGGAGCCAGTTTTGATTTGCTCAAAGACCTCTTCTAGCTGGGAGCCTAGATACACCGACATAATGGCGGGGGGCGCTTCGTTGGCCCCTAGGCGATGGTCATTACTGGCGGTTGCGATCGCAGCCCGCATCAACGGTCCATACTTGTGTACACCGCGAATCACCGCGCCGCAAAATACTAGAAATTGAGCATTCTCATGGGGAGAGTCACCCGGATCTAGCAAGTTACCCTGGGTGGAGTTGCCCACGGACCAGTTAACGTGCTTACCCGAACCATTAATGCCAGCAAAGGGTTTCTCATGGAGCAGACACACAAAGCCATGCTTTTTAGCCGTGTGACGCAGCACTGTCATCAGCATCTGCTGGTGGTCACTGGCTACGTTGGCTGCCTCAAAGAAGGGGGCAATTTCAAACTGTCCCGGTGCCACTTCGTTGTGGCGGGTTTTAGCTGGAATACCTAACTTGTAGAGAGTTTCCTCCACATCCTGCATATAGACTTGCACCCGCTCTGGAATCGCACCAAAGTAGTGATCGTCAAACTCTTGGCCCTTGGCGGGGGGCTTGCCAAATAATGTGCGTCCAGCCAACAACAGATCGGGGCGCTGACTGGCAAAGTTAGCATCCACCAAGAAGTATTCCTGCTCCGCTCCACAGCTGGAGTTCACGTGGGCAACGTCCGTATTACCCAGCAGTTTTAAAACCTTGCTAGCCGCTTTATCCATGGCAGCGATGGAACGCAAAAGCGGAACTTTTTTGTCGAGGGCTTCCCCGGTCCAGGAAACAAAGACGGTGGGAATACACAGGGTGGAACCATTGTCCGTATCCATAATGTAGGCCGGACTAGTCACATCCCAGGCGGTATAGCCTCGGGCCTCAAAGGTGCCGCGAATGCCACCATTGGGGAAGGAAGATCCATCCGGTTCACCCTGGATCAGTAATTTGCCAGAAAATTCAGAAATAACCGTGCCGTCACCCTGGGGAGCAATGAAGCCATCGTGCTTCTCGGCTGTCATATTGGTCATGGGGTAAAACACGTGGGCGTAGTAAAGTGCCCCTTTGGACATGGCCCAGTCCCGCATGGCATTGGCCACGGCATCCGCAATGGAGGGATCAAGTTTTTCCCCAGCGACAATCGTTTTCTTAATCGATTTGAAGACAGCTTTAGGGAGCGTGGCCTTCATCTTAGTCAGGTTGAAAACATTCTCTGCCCATATTGATTCGAGACTGGCCGGCTTTTTCGGCGGCATGGGTTGGCGGTTGACAATTTGACTGATTGCCTGAATCCGACCTGCATTTCCACTCATGATTTTTTCCTTGGGGGACCAACTGCATGATCCTACTTAAACGCCCCCTTTGAAATAGATAGCAGATATACCAAACACAAATTATTTGATGACAGAATTTAGCGAACCTGCCCCATTTCTTGAGAATGATTAAATTAAAGTGGATTGTTTTTGGCGCTTTGACTTCTTCTATGGTATAGAAAGCGCAAACCACGCAAAGGCAAAGAATATAAAAAAATAACGTTACTAACCTCGAACATCACAAAACAATTTCAGATGTCTAAGGTCAGTAACGCCTTTTGCATAGGAGTAATCAAATCCATGCTTAATGCTTGACTGACAGCAGTGTATGGGAGGATATCAAAGCTAACTGTACTGAAAACTACAGTTAGCCAGAAATAGTTGTTAATTAGCTGTTTTCTCGCTAAGACTACGACCGATTGGATCATCCAAGCTTTGACTAATACTGGTTATGCAGCTGACCTCCACGCCAGATTCAAAACCCAGCGCTACTTGAAGTCTGGCGCCAGACTTCAAGTAGCGCTGGGACATGGCTATGAGGCTCCATATTTGGAGCTTTATTTAGAGCTTTTTGCGATTTTCAATTCCTATCCTGCGGGAACGCTGATGCGTATAGTGGGCTTTGGTTCAGTCGCATAAGTTCAGTCGCACCAGTGGGACCGCTCATGAAACTATCAGACATTTTGGCACTGTTATTCCTAGCGGCCCTATGGGGGGGATCATTTTTATTTATGCGGATTGCGGCTCCGGTATTGGGGCCTGTATGGCTGATTGAGTTTCGGGTATTGTTGGCGGGGTTACTCCTGCTGCCGGTTTTGGTCCATTTAGGTCTATGGCAGTTGATGCGGCGTAATTTGATGCCCCTCTTGCTGGTCGGTTGCCTGAACTCAGCCCTGCCATTTTTACTGCTAGCCTTCGCCTCCGTCTCTCTGCCTGCAGGGTTGACGTCTATTTTGAATGGCACTGCGCCCCTGTTTGGCACGGTGGTGGCCTCCCTTTGGCTCCATGAGAAACTAACACCCACCCGCATGGTGGGGTTTGGGCTGGGATTTATGGGAGTTGTGATGTTGGTGGGGTGGACGACCATTGAAACCACACCGAGGATTTTGCTGGCCATGGGGGCAGCTCTAATGGCGGCCTTGATGTATGCGATCGCAGCTCCCTACATTAAGCAAAACCTAGGCCATGTACCGTCATTGGTTGCTACTACCGGTAGCCAGTTGGGAGCGGCCCTAGTCCTCATTCCGGCCCTACCTTTCACAGTTCCCCAGCAAGTACCGTCTACTGGGATAATCCTCTCTGTTCTCGCCCTAGCCGGAATTTCCACCGCCCTAGCCTATATCCTCTTTTTCAGACTGATTCAAAACATTGGCTCCACCAAAGCGTTAACCGTGACCTACCTAATTCCCATATTTGCCATGGTGTGGGGAGCAATCATACTACAAGAAACCATCACCCTCTCTATGGTATGCGGATGTGGGCTAATTTTGTTGGGCACGGCCATTGCCAACGACCTGTTGACCTTCAGTAACAAATAGCGGCGTTTGACTTGTTGCTTTGATCTTCCCAGCAACATCCCTGAGAAAATCCATATGAACGTCGATATATCCATCATTCAGTCTACCCTTGGCTAAGGAGTTGGCCGTATTCAGGCCGAAATACCAAATATCTCGCATCGCTACAAAAGGCTCCACCAGGCTTAAATCTACCTCAGACATCTCCCTAACCGATCGATACCCGGCTAAAAAACCTGACCAAAGCATCTCCTCTTTGCCTAGCAGCCTGATCACCCATTTAAACGTAGCCAGATCGTAGATTCTCCAACCATAGCCACAGCAGTCAAAATCAAAATGGGTCACGTTGCCATGGTGCACGTGGGCATTCTCACCATGACAATCGCCATGACAAAACCCATAGTCAAGGTTGTTGATGCCCACTTCCCTAACGAGACTAGAAATCCTGCTGACTAGGCCCTGCAAAAACTCCCAATCGGATGGTCTATGGGCTAAATAGGGCTGAATACTCATCAACGGCTGATCCATTAGGTGGTTCAGATCTAAGGTATGGCGCACAGAACTCGACTGAAATCCAGATGAACAGTGATGGACATCCGCCACCGCCTGACCAAATGTGATGGCATTTTCAGCCTCTGTAAATTTCAGAATCTCTCCCGTCGCGTACCGAGTGATCATCACGTACCGCTCCCCTTCCGGAGCCAGAATGGAGGTAATAAATCCGCCTACTTTTCTCTCCACAGGGATCGCCACCGTTGCCCCTTTTTGATGCAAGTACAGTAACGCCTCTAATTCAAACTGGATCGCTGATTTTGTCCGCCAATTCCGGCAATAGACCCGCAAGATAAAATTCTCTTTTTCAGAAGATAGTTTGTAGGTATCATTCAGGCCCCTATGCCAAAACTCACAGGCAGTAGGCGATGGTATGTCGTACTGTGGCACGACCTTAGTCAGCAGAGCAGCTGGACTTAACGTTGAATAGGCCGCTTCAATGGTGGGGATAGATTGCGCCATGGCAAACAAATGAATTTCTGAATATTTCAGACTAGGGCAATGTGATATGATTTCGTCACTGTATCGGTTCTAGTGAGGAACAGCCACTAGAGTTAAAGGGGAAAGCGCAGTGAAAATCTGCCACTGTCCCGCAGCTGTGAAAAGGACGTTAAACCTTTTCCACGTCCGGAACGTGAGTTCTATGGTGGAAACAGCTCCAGGTTCTAACTTGGATGTGGTTTATGTCTTTCAGTCAGAATGCCCGCCGATGCCATGTCCTAAAATATCTGCGAGGTACGGATAGTGAATCAAGTATTGTTTGACCGTTCAAGGCCCCATTGGCCAGACTCTGATCTATGGAGTGATTGGTCCTAGGGCATACCCGGTCAGGTTTTTTGGAGATTAAATGGCCCTGATGGTCAGTCATGCCTTGGCATTATTTTGGTGCTTCAAGCCATGGGCTATGGGTAGTTGCTATCTGCACAGTTTGCCCAGTGTGCGTAGGGCATAGTTCTGGCCGCTAAATTATATCTTTACATCAGTAGAGTATTGCCCTGTACCCTGGGTCTCTTGTTCCAGGGGAACAGTTTTCCCTGGAAACTTTTTTCCTTGCCTAAGAACAGTTTTCAACCAGACTTCCACTACTCCCTAAGCAGACTTTCACTGCTTAAAAGCACACCTTCACTGCTCCCTAAGCTTCCTAGGATGGAAACTTAGGGAGAGATTATCGGAAAACAATTCAATTCTCAAATACGTCTACCATGTCCAAATTTTTCATTTCTTTAGCGCTGCTACCTTTTTGGGTGGCTGCCCCTGTCCTCGCTGATGAAACACCCTCTGTAGAAATTTCCGAAACCCTAGCTCAGACCCCTGACCTAGATCCAGACCTAGACGACATTATTCGCATTAACGTTGTCGATAGTATCCTGGACCAGCCGGTTTACTCCCCTTTCCGCCGCGAGGGCACCGTCCGCGAAGCAACGCAACCGGTTTATGTGATCAACCGCGACCAAATTGAAGCCCAGGGAGCCCGCACCGTAGAAGAAGCCCTGCGCTACCTACCCGGTGTGGTGAGTGAAGGGACGGCGGGGGGACAGTTAGGCTCCCAAAGTGGTCAGTTTATTCGGGGCAATGGGTCCTCCCAAACGCTGATTTTGTTGGATGGTCGTCCCATTAATGAGGTGGGGGCCTTTGGGGCCTTTGACCTGTCAAACTTTACGACGGATGCGGTGGAGCAAATCGAGGTGCTGCCCGGTGGGGGATCAGTACTGTACGGCTCCTCTGCCATTGGCGGTGTGGTCAATATCATTACCCGCCGACCGCTGGCAGAGGAGGGCATAGAAACCACCGTCGGGTTGGATGTGGGTAGCTTTGGCTATAACAGTCAGACCCTGCAGGTACGGGGTAACCAGGGCGATGTGGACTGGTCCCTGGGCTATAACCGCACCAATGCGGACAATAATTTTCCCTTTAGTCTCACCAGTACGGACTTTGAAGATACTCGCACCAATGCAGAGGTGCTGTATAACAACCTGAATTTCCAACTGGCTGCGGATCTCAATGATCGCAATCGGCTCCGGTTGGGGGCGTTATATTTGACTAAAGATTTGGGGGTGCCCGGTGGGGTGCCGGTACCGGACAGCATTGCCGGTGGGTTCAATGGTCTGACCGCAGACGACAATCAATATACCGAAAACCTCTTGCTGGACCTGACCTACGAGGCAGATCTGGGGCTGGGGGAAGACTCATTGTTGACGGCGCGGGTATTTGGTGATTTTGTTGACACCACCTTTAGTGATCCGGTGGCGGACAATTTCTTTGAGAGTCCTTCAGAAGATAAAGTCGACCAGACTTCCCTCGGGGGACAGCTTCAGCATGCCTGGCAGTTTGCGGAAAATCAAAATATTACCTACGGGATCGATTATCGCAATGTGCAAACAGAGAATGAAACCACCGCTCTGTTAACGGGGGTAACCACGACCAACTATGACGACAGTATCAACCAAACGGGTATCTTTGCCCGCTACCAGGTGGATGTTACCCCCCGATTTACGGTGAATGCCGGTGTGCGTCAAGACTTTAATGATCTAGCCGATGGTGCCTTCACGTCGTTTAACTTGGGTACCCGAGTAGCTCTGACCGATACGACTACCTTCCGTGCCAACTTTGGCCGTAACTTCCGCGTACCGACCCTGGCGGATCTGTTCTTTGCCCCGTTCAATAATCCAGATCTGGAGCCTGAAACCAGTCTTGGTTTTGATGTGGGTGTCGATCAGGCAATCGGTGACCGGGGGCTATGGCGGTTTACCTTTTATCGCACTGAAGTAGACGATGCCATTAACTTTGATCTGGCCAGTTTCACGCCTCAGAACATTGGTCGGGTGGAGTCCATTGGCATTGAAACCGAGCTGAACTATCAGGTATCTGACGATATCTTTGCCTTTGCCAATTACACCTGGAATCGTCCAGAGATTAAGTCAGGATCAAACCCAGCTGATGAGGGGAATGCGGTGCCCTTTACCAGTGCGGATAGTTTTAATTTGGGGTTGGCCTATGAGCCAGGGGACGGGGTGTACGTAGCTCTCTTTTTGCATGGCATCAGTGATGTTTTTGTGGATCGGGGAAATTTGGAAGAGCTGGATGGTCGGACAACGGTGGACTTGAAGCTGCGACTTCCCTTGGCGGATCAATGGGCGTTGACAGGAAGTATGAATAATATTTTTGATCAGCAGTTTGAGGAGTTTCCAGGGTTTCCGGGAGTGGGTCGAAACATCCAGGTGGGGGTAAAGGGAACGTTTTGATGGAGTAAGGGAAGAAATGGGGGAGTGGGGGAGTTAGTAAGGAGTGGGGGCAATGATGGATTGGTTTAAGGGGCTTAGTCATGCCTGGTTTCTCTGTCTATTAGTCATGACTAGTTGCCATTCCCTATCGCCCCCACCAGAATCTCCTACGGCTGAGAATGAGGACTGTGTTACAGATTATGTTCCGGGTACAGACTACTTTCCTAAAAAGGTCCAGCCGGACTATGCAACGGGCTTTTCTGTAGATTATTACGACCACTATAAAGTTGTGACCGTGACCCAGCCCTGGAAGGCGGCTAAGGAGACTTTTGAATATGTGTTAGTGCAATGCGGCACACCGGTACCGGCAGAATACGCGACGGAATTCACCACGGCTCAGGTAATCCAGGTGCCCGTGAGGGCCGTGGCTACACTCTCCACCACCTACCTGCCCCACTTGGTGCTGTTGGACCAGGTGGATGCCTTGGTGGGGGTGGACCAGTTTAAATTTATCCATGCCCCTGAAGTACGGGAAAAAATTGAGCGCGGCGAGCTAACGGAATTTAATTCTGGGAATACCCTGGATATGGAACGGTTGTTGGTGACGGCCCCAGATCTTGTCATGACCTACGGGACGGGGGACCCTAATGAGGATAGTTACCATCCCATCGTCCAGGCCGGACTGCCCGTGGCCTTGATTGGCGAATATGTAGAAACGTCTCCCCTAGGTCGGGCTGAGTGGTTACTGTTTACGGCGTTGTTTTTTAACCAAGAGGCGAAGGCCCAACAAGTATTTTCAGACATTGCCACGGAATATGAATCGTTGGTGGAGCTAACGGCGGACTTAGGGGAACGGCCAACGGTGTTTACGGGCTTTAGCTATGAGGGAACCTGGTATATGTCGGGGGGGGAAAGCTATGCGGCTCAGCTGCTGAGGGATGCGGGGGCGGATTACCTGTGGGCGGATAACGATTCCACTATAACTATTCCGCTGGATTTTGAGTCGGTGTTTGACCGGGCCGCCACGGCTGATCTGTGGGTGAATGGGAGTCAGGATTGGTTGACTGTGGGAGATGCGATCGCAACCGACCCACGCTACGGTAAATTCGACGCCCTCAAACAGGGCAAGCTTTTTAACAACAACCTTCGCATGAACGACTTTGGCGGTAACGACTACTGGGAAAGCGGCACTGTCAACCCCCATATCATCCTGGCGGACCTGGTAAAGATTTTCCATCCCGAGCTACTGCCCGACCATGAACTGGTCTATTACCAACCGTTAGAACCATGAGAGAATCTATCCTATTAGCCCAAGTGACCGACAGTCATCTGCTGGCCCAGACCACGGCTGAACTCAGGGGTTGTAATCCGTGGTATTCGTTTAATCGGGTGCTGCAGGCGGTGGTGCAGTGTCAGCCCGATGGACTGCTATTAACGGGGGATTTGGCGGAGCAGGGCGACCGGGCCGCCTATGAACAGTTGGTCGGGGCCATTGCACCCCTTCAGCTGCCCACCTATTGGCTCCCCGGCAACCATGACCACCGGCCCACGCTCCAGCAGGTGTTCCAACAGTTACCCCAGAGCCAAGGACTGACCTCCATTGATTTAGGCCCCTGGCAGCTGATCCTGTTAGATTCTGTTTTACCCCAGGCAAAATTTGGTGAAGGTTATCTGTCTGATGAACAATTGCAACAGCTCCATCAGAATCTCAGCCAGGCGCCCAATCAACCGACCCTAATATCGTTGCACCACCATCCCGTACCCGTGGGCATTGACTGGGTCGATCAAATGCAGGTGCAAAATTCCCCTGGTTTTCTGGAACTGTTGGCCCAGTTTTCCCAGGTAAAACTGGTTGTTTTTGGCCATATTCACCATGGGTTTCAACAGCAGACGGTGGACGGTGTGAGTTTCTATGGGTGTCCATCCACCTGTTTACAGGTGACATCGCCGGAGCTAGATGTGACGGATGAAAGACCGGGGTTTCGACTAATTTGGTTAGATCAAAATGGGAGCTACAGAACAGAGGTGAAACGGGTGGGAGGGTGTGCCTAAAGCTAAACTTTAAATCAAGCTAATTAAATTCGAATTTAACCTACACCCTATAACAAACCCACCATGGCCCATAAAATTTATCCTTTAAAAAACAGATCCCCCATCCTATCTCCAGCCATTCATCACCGCGTCTTCCCCAAAAGAGTCATCCTCCCCTCCATCAAGCACCTCACCCTCCTCACCCTGGCTCTCCTCCTCACCTTTCTCATCAGCCTAGCCCTAGGCTCCGTCTCCATCCCCCCCAGCGAAGTCCTCACCGTCCTCCTCGGCGGCACCGCCACCAAGCCCGCCTGGCAGGAAATTATCCTCAATTTTCGCCTGCCCCGTGCCCTCACCGCCATGGCTGCAGGCTCTGCCCTAGGCATCAGCGGTCTCCAACTCCAGGCCCTCTTTCGTAATCCCCTGGCTGGTCCCTCCGTCCTCGGCATCAATGCCGGAGCCAGCCTGGGAGCGGCCCTAGTGGTCCTCACCGGCGGCGGTGCCGGGGTGCTGGGGCAGCTCAGCGTGGTGGGAGCCGCCAGTGGGGGGGCTGCGATCGCAATGATCCTAGTCCTCCTCATGGCTCGCCAAGTCCGCAGTTCCCTAGCCCTGCTGATCTTTGGCCTAATGCTGGGCTACATCACCAACGCCATCGTCATCATCCTGCTCCACTTTAGTCGTCTAGAACAAACCTTGGCCTACCTCAGCTGGACCTTTGGCAGCTTTAACGGCGTCACCTGGCAACAAATGCCCATTTTGCTATCGGTTGTCTGCATTGGTTTGGTCATTGCCCAACTCTCTTGTAAACCCCTAAACCTATTACTCCTGGGGGAAGAACAGGCCATGAGTTTAGGTCTCTCCGTCACGGTCGTACGCTGCTACCTGATTTTTAGTGCCTCCCTACTGGCAGGCAGCATCACCGCCTTTTGCGGCCCCATTGCCTTTCTGGGGCTGGCCGTCCCCCATCTGGGGCGCAGTCTTTTCCGTACCCAGGATCATCGCCTATTAGTACCCGTTGTCGTATTGCTGGGGGCCATTTTGGCCCTAGCCGCCAACAGTATTGCCCAGATGCCCGGCAGCCAGACAGTTTTGCCCTTGAATGCTGTGCTGGCGCTGTTAGGAGCCCCCGTGTTGATTTGGTTGATGCTAAAGCAGGGAAAACAACCGGGTTAGGAGCTTTTTTAGAAGCGTTATAGCCAACATCCGCATTAGAACGTTGGCACTGATAGGTTAGAACATGTGGCGTCGTAATCCTCATCCCTAAAGAAATCTTTCCATCTAAATCATGCATGATGGCCCATGGCACCTGCTGATCGCTTACGTTCAGTTTTAATCCCCATCACAATTGCATTAAAATCCAGGAACTGCGATTACTGTAATTTACGTGCCCCTATGCCCAACGAGCAAACCGCTGTCCTAGAAGCCAACCAAACATTTTATCGGGCCTTTGAAAAGAAAGACATTGAGGCCATGGAAGCAGTATGTTCTAAGGGCATTGGCAGCCTGTGCATTCATCCGGGCCGGAAAGTGATCAAAGGATGGGAAACCATTCGCCAATCATGGTTGCAAATTTTTAAAGCCACCCGCTATCTCGAAATTGATCTGGACATTATTACCGTAGAAGTCTCTGGCAATCTGGCCTACGTGGTTTTAGTCGAGAAAGTGATGCAAGTTTCCGGTAGTCGGCGGTTAGAGGCAAAATCGATGGCCACAAATACGTTTGAACAGATGGGTGGCCAGTGGTATCTGGTCCATCACCACGGCAGCCCCATTATGGGATAACTCAATATTCAGCCGGTTTGAACCCTTTCCCCCCTTGCCAGTGGTCAAAACAAAACAGTACATTGATACTGCAAAACCCATAAAGACGATCAAGAATACAGTCAAAAATATGGCCAAATAAAACGAGGGTACCAACTCAAAGCGGGACGTTTTCCCAAGGATAGTATTCAGAAGTCAGGAGCCAGGAATCAGGGCCTCACTGGCTTCTGGCTTCTGGCTCCGGATTCCCCACCTAGCCAGGATTTCCCGGCTTAAGTTGATACCCTAAAGCGATTTAGGGACTGGTAGATCAATCATCTCTCCCACCCCAGCTCACAACCTCACCTATCGTTTTCCCCTAACCCATGAACCCTAACCCAATCGCGGATGCAGACCAGACAGATATGATCGCCATGATCAACAACATCCTGCTTAGCGTGGCGTCTGAGCAAACATCCGCTGACACCACAGACCGCCCCGATACCACCGAGCAAGTCAACAACATTTTGCTACGGGCCGCCTATGAACAAATCCCTGCTCAGGCCGCTGCTGCTATCCCTGGTCTAGAGATCTTTGAAGACAGTGATAACCCCGGTAGTTGGTTTTGGGAATGGGCCTGGGGGGAATGCCAGGATGGTCCCCACGACAATCCGCTGGCAGCCGTGATCGCCTTTGCCCAGTTTTCGAGTGAATTGGCCATGGAACTGGGAGGGGACGAGGAGGAATGATCAACCCTCCTGATCCCACGGAACACCCTCTGCGGACGGAGGTACGCGAGTTTTTTAAATTAGCCATTCCCCTGACCAGTGCCCAGGTGGCCCAGTCCGCCACCGGTTTTGTTGACACCATCATGATGGGGCACATGGGAGCCGAGGTCTTGGCCGCTGGCGGTTTAGCGGCGATTATCTACTTTTCCGTGATGGCAACGACCAGTGGTGCGGTGATGGGGGTGAGTCCCTTAGTGGCAGAAGCCTTCGGCGCTGGGGATAAACACCGCATTCAGCAGATAGCCCGCCAGGGGCTATGGCTAGCCGTGGTGGTGGCCCTGCCGGCCATGGTGTTTCTCGGGCATTTAGATCGGTGGCTGGTGTACACGGGCCAATCGGAAACTACGGTGTTGTTGGTCAATACCTATCTCGATATTATTGTGTGGGGGCTGTTGCCCATGTTGGGGTTTACAGCCCTCCGGTCAACGGTTTCGGCCCTCTCTCAGGCGCGCCCGATCATGGTGATTATGGTGGTGGGCACGGGGTTTAATATTGTTGGCAATTACCTCCTCGGCTTCGGAAAGTTGGGGCTGCCGTCCATGGGACTGGCCGGGCTGGCCCTGGCCACCACCCTTACCTGGTGGGGCATGTTTTTAGCCCTGGCCCTCTATGTGTTGTTGCACCCAACCCTGCGGCCCTATCGGTTTTTTCAAACCCTGCACTATCCCAAACCTCGCACCCTAGGGCAGTTAGCCTGGGTGGGGATACCCATGGGTATCTTTGCTGGGCTAGAGTCGGGCTTCTTTTTGGTCATTATGTTCTGGATGGGGCAGTTGGGGACTGATACATTGGCGGCCCATCAGGTAGTGCTGCAGACAATTGTGGTGGTGTTTATGATTCCTCTAGGCATTTCCTTTGCCACGACGGTGCGGGTGGGTCAGTGGTTGGGAAAACGTGATTTGGCTGGGATGCAACGGGCCACCTGGGTGAGTATGGTTATTACCACTCTGTTTATGGTGGGTGGTTCCTTGTTGTTTATGGTGTTTCCTAAACAGATTATCGGCATCTATCTGGATGTTGATAAACCTGAGAATAGGGCGATTGTGGCCCTGGCTATTCCCTTATTTCACATTGCTGGTATCACGATGATTTTGGATGGTTTGCAAAAGGCGATCTATGGTGCACTCCAGGGGCTACAGGATACGCGCATACCCATGGTGCTGAATGTGTTGGGTTTCTGGGGGGTAGGGCTATCGGTGGGCTATGGATTGGGGTTTCAGCTGGGGATGGATAGCCGGGGACTGTGGATTGGTCAGTCGGTTGCGATCGCAACCGTTGCCATTCTCTTTAGCTGGCGACTCTATCAGCTCATCGGCCGCCAAAAACAACAGGCCCTCTCTTGATCCATGAATTATCTGTGATGTATTGGCTTTATTCCATCGTGGAGTCACCCTAAAGCCAGAAAAGAAAGGTAGTATATTTGCAATCCCAGGCTGCGGTCATGAGCTTAGGGTAGCTGAGCCCATGACTCCCCAACCATCCCAGGGCTAACGCCAATCTGTTTATTTGCCATATTAGGAAAGATCTATGAATAGTAAATTTTTGCCGTTACTACCATTATCCTTGCTCACCACCATGGCAGTGTCCATCAGTCTTCAATTCCCCCTGATCGCACAATCACCGTTGCCAGTCCCGTCTGTAACAAGAGTGCCAGTTTCCCAATCGGTCGCCACCCTCAACCTGGTCAATCAAACGGCCCATTCCATTACCTACGAAGCCTTAGGAGACACCCAACCCCGCATCCTGACGGCAGGGGATGAGATTACTCTACAAAACCTGAATACCCCCGCCACCCTCACCTTCTTTTACGAAAATATCCCAAAAGATCGGCAAACAGGCGAAGGCCTTTTACAAGCAGCGTTGAGCCTTGAGAACACCAATGGCATCCTAACCATCGTCATCCGCCCTACCACCGATCTAGATGCTGATGTGAGCAACATCACCATTGAATCCAACGGCAATGTTTCTGTGTTCTAAATCAGTCCGCTGATCCGCTCTGCTAACCAGCCCTATCAATTAGCTTGAGGCTGAGCTGGCCGGAAGGGTAAGCCCTGTAAAGAGGCTACCGTTGCGGCCTCATTGGCCGCAGCCTGAGCGGTTGCAACCTTATCATTCTGTGCTATGGCCGACAGGGAGTTCCCCATGGCCTGAGCCAAGGTGCCCAAGGTCTGATTTAAAAGGGAGTCTGGGTTAAGCAATACCCAGCCATCTGCCGTCAGCTGACGCAGCTCAAAATGCAGGTGTGGTCCCGTAGAGTACCCCGTACTACCCACCAAACCAATCACCTCGCCCTGCTCAACCCATTCCCCCGCCTGCACCAGCAGGCGCGATAGGTGGGCATAGCGGCTTTCCAATGTATTGCCTTGGTGGCGCAGCACTACCATCAGGCCATAACCACCCGCCATATCCGCCAGGGATACCTGCCCAGCCTGGGTTGCCACCACCGGGGTGCCCAGGGGTGCTCCCACGTCTGTACCAGCATGGAACCGTTGGGCACCAAAAATTGGATGCATCCGCCAGCCAAACAAGGACGTCAAAGGAGCTGGCATTGACAGGGGAAAAATAAATGTCTCACCCTGCTGTAGTTTGACCACGGCCTGGGCCGCCTGGTTATAGAATTCTCGACTGGCCGTCGTGGTAAAACCACTGATGGGAACACCCGGAAAATTGATGGCTGCACCGACAGTCCGGCCAGATTGGGGGGAGGAAATGCCGTTAATTGCCGTGGCCAACCGCTCAACCTGCCGACAAGCAGCACCCGCCACCCGAGAATTGGCACTAACGGAAAACTCACAGCCGCTAGAACGCTCCGAAATCACCACGTCTGGCATCGTAGCCCCAACGCTGTAGTCCGTCGGATCAATGGGGGCAGCACCATAGTCAGCCGGGGAAATGACTTCTACCGAGGGTGCTTGACCATCAGCGGGCTGAGTGCCTTCAAACAGGGATACCCCAGAGGGGACGCCAGAGGGGGCAGTGACCTCTGGCGCGGCCTCAATTGATGAGGTTGGGACTGATGGCGGCACGACGCGACTGGGCGTTACCGGCTCTGGCGCAATGACTGCCGGGGCCGGTGAGGCGACGGGAGCCACGGGCTGAGGTTGGATCACGGGTTGCGCTGGGGCCGCTGCAGGGGTATCGGCCGGAAGCGCTACAGGAATAGTTAAATCGACTGCCGTCTGGGCCATTACTGACTGGGTGCAGAGCAGGCCAATAGCCGCAAACGCACCAATTTTTAGGAGCTGCATGCCCGGCAATAATAATTTTTGAGGAATACGAATAAACATATGAGCAGAAGCAGTCATGGCGAAATCAGTGTTTGAGTAAATGCCTTGCCAAATTTCTAGAAAAATCCACACAGCAATTGGAACCGATGTCCTGAGGACCGATGGATTAAGCGCCTAACTTAGCCCTACAGACCGCACATGTACAGAGTAGCAATAAATCAAGGAAATTATCATATATGAAATCCTCTCCTATGGGCATGTCCATAGAGATATAAGGAAATTACCATATATGAAATCCTCTCCTATGGGTATGTCCATAGAGATATTAAATACTAGTAGAATAGGTTATCCACCCCCTGGGAGTATCCTACCTGGGTGACAGCTGTCAAAAAATAAATCATCCAATTAGCTGCTGATAGACGCAAATCTAATGGGTACTATGACAGTCTTAGAAGTGGTCCACATGATTAAACTACGATGAAGCTGAGCCAGTTTTCCCAGTCTGTTGCTATTTCAACCATCATCAGTCTGTTGGCAATACCTGTTGCATGGGCTGAGGAGACAGACGGAGATGTTATTCGGGTCGGCAACGTCCTAGAACGTTTGGCTGATGCATCCCAGAGTGAATATACGTTTACCCTAACGAATTACACCTCTGTGGATATGCTAGAGTTCTACGCTTCTCCTCAGACAGCAACAGATTGGGAAGACAATATTTTAGGGGATAACACAATCCCAGCCAATGGCGGTTCAACAACTGTCACCCTGACCGGTGGACGCGGCTGCCTCTATGATTTCTTGGCGGTTTTTGCCGATAGCGACAAACTGGAAAAATATGGCATTAATATGTGTGAGCTAGAAACCCATACCTATTACGATAGCTAGCAAGCTGACTCAACAACCCTCCCACGAAAATCCATCAAAAGATAGATTGGATAGGCAGACAGGCCTGTTTGAATTGTTCTGGTGTATGGCCATAGCTTTGTTTAACCAATGAGCTGAGGGACCAAGCTAGAAGGTTGATAATAGGAGATGCGATCGCGTCCGTTTGCTTTAGCCACATACAAAGCCCGATCGGCCTTATAGATCAGATTCTTAGTCGATATATGGGATGTGGGCACCGTTGAAGCCACCCCAAAACTCGCCGTCACCCAACTGTTCACGGTGGAGTTGGGATGACGAATGCCTAAATCGTGGACTCCTAACCGTAACTTTGTCGCGACGTCAAGCGCAGCTTGCCCAGACACATTAGGCAAAACCACCACAAACTCTTCGCCGCCATATCGAGCCACCATTCCCCCAGGCTGCCCTAGCAAGGTTTTCTCTAAGGCTTGGGCAATCTGGCGAAGGCAGCGATCTCCTTCTAAATGGCCCAGACTATCGTTAAATTGCTTAAAACAATCAATATCGACCATAATTAACGAAAGGGGCTGCCCATGCTGGCAAGCCTGTAGCCAGTTTTGGTGGAAAACCACCTCAAAATGATATCGGTTCGAAATCTCCGTCAGCCCATCGGTAAACGATAGGGTTTCTAACACCTTCAACCTTCCATCCATCGAGGCAATTTTAGTCTCATAGGCATGGATACGACGGATTAACTTTTGTTGATATTGTCTTTCCGTCTCAAATAGAGCTGCATTTTTCTGAAACCGAGCAATTGCGTGTATGATCGTCCTATTTAGCCAATTTTGACTAATTTTCCCTTTTACTAAATAATCCTGCGCCCCATACTGCATGATCTCTCCTGCCAGGGCTGGATCATATTTCCCTTCTGTTAGGACCACGGTGGGTAGGGACGGAGCCTGCTCCCTTAGGCTTAGCAACGTTTCTATGCCCTGACTATCGGGCAAAGATAGATCTAATAATGCTATATCAAAACATTTTTTCTGAAGGCAGGCTAAAGCTGAGGCAAAGGAGTTAACAGGGGTCACCTTAAACTGTCCTTCTTCTGCCTGCTCTAGCAAGGTATTGATCAAAAATACATCATCTGGATTGTCTTCAATTAAGAGAATATTGGTTGTAGATTTCATTCAAATACCCAGTGATTTACATGCACTCAATCATCAAACTCACACCTGCAACGAACGGCTGCCTATGCCCGGAGGCGATCAATCAGGAGAAGTAAAACATTAAAAAAAGATAAATTTTGATGGCGCGACTATCCTAATTTTTCTTGTTATATCTAAAAACCGTGAGATCACGGATAAGACATAAAGCGTGGAACCATTCAAGCCTAAGGTTGCCCTTGTCTTAGATAAATACCTCGCTTTTTCTGTCAGGCTTTTGGTATATATGCCGATCTTTTTTGGCCAAATTTTATGTACATGTGCCGAGCTTTTCTATAAAACTTTATGTATATATGCTCATGTATGGATCCAGAATTCACCCCGTCGGTGATCCGCTGAAAGCTATAGATAGCAGAATTTCGGCGGCTTTTCGCAATGATTGCTGCCCTTGCAAGTAGAAAGAAAGTAGGTAGACCGTAGGTGAAAATAGGTAGTCAAAAACTCTCTACATAAAATCACTGAATGCCCCTGGAGTTCGACCGCATTTCAGTTATTTGCTGGTCTTTTTAACCTCGGTCACCCGCCAGCTGAGCTTTAGATTCATCCAAAAATTCCAGGCGGTGACCACTGCGATCGCAACTAAATTTGCTAAATACCGATACTGCTGGCCAAACACCACATTAAAGATCAGGTTTAGCAACAGCACATTCAACACCAGCCCCGACAGACAGACCGCATTGAACTTAAAAAACCGCTTCAGCCTGGCCGCTATCCCCTTTTGGGAGCGAGCCACATCCGCAAAAGTCCAAGCATCATTCCACAGGAAGTTATTTAAGATCGCCACCTCTCCCGCCAAAATTTTGCTGCGGGTGAGCCCCCAGGCCAACGTGTTCGGATCGCTCAGCAAATAGAGCACCGCCATATCCACAAATACACCGCTCAGACCCACTAGGCCAAACCGCAAAAAGCGACCAATGGGAAACTTTTGCCGAATGCGGGCAATGCGCCCCCGGGAACGCAGACGGACCAGATGCCCCAAATATTCTAAATATTGCTTCCAGGTTACCTTACTTTCCCCCGAGGCCCGCTCTTGGAACACATAGCCCACCTCGGCAATGTCACCCACCTGGCCTCGACCAATCACCTCCAGCAAGATTTTGTAGCCGACCGGGTTCAGAGTATGGCCCGCAATCGCCCTGCGTCGCACCATGAAATAACCACTCATGGGGTCCGTCACCCGACCCACGACACCGGGCAAAATCAACAGCCCCAGCATCTGCGCCCCCCGCGATAGGATCCGCCGCAGTAGGCTCCAGTCGCTCACGCCGCCCCCTTCCACGTGGCGACTGGCCACCGCCAGATCCGCCCCAGCCTGCACCCGTTTGACCATTTGCCCCAGGGTGTCCGGCGGATGCTGTAAATCCGCATCGATCACCCCTAAAATCTCCCCCCTAGCCACCTGCCAGCCTCGGATTACCGCTGAGGATAACCCCCGTTCCGTCTGCCGCCGCATCACCCGCAGCTGAGGGTATTGGGCCATTAACTCCTGGGCTACCTCCCAGGTCCGATCAGGGCTATTGTCATCGACTAAAATCAGCTCGTACTGGTGGGGCAAAAGGTTGTCCAACAGGGTGCAGAGGTGGGACACCAGTTTGCCAACATTTTTGCTTTCGTTGTAGGTGGGAATCACCAGGGAAAAGGACAGATCACTGGGGTCAGCTGCAATTCTTAGCGGCCCTTCGGGGGGCTTAACTAGTGCGGATAGTTCAGTCATCGAGGCCCCTTCTTCTTCGGGAAATATGGCAAGTATGGCAGATGTGCCAGGCATAGCCGGATATACCTGATATCTGGATATCCCTGGATATCAGGTATATCCAGATATCCAGGGCGCCCAGGTATATATTAGACAAATGTCAGAATACAGGAGATAGGAATCCACTATATTCTGATGCCCTACATCTGCTGGAAGCTGGTCTTTAATTTTGCCCGCCTGCCAGTTGATTTATGGATTTAACTTACTTGCTTGTTGACTAGCTGGCTGAGTCTGCATAAATCCGCGATAGAACGGATACTGCCCAAAGGTACCCAAAGGTTCAAAGAATATGCTCATGGCGGCGTCATCATTATCCCCACCTAACAGCTTTGATTTGAGGGTACCTTGGTTGGGGATTTCACAAGGGTGGTCAGGATGGCAGATATAAAGGAATGAGAATTCTTTTTGGTTGACGAGTTCCGCCGCTAGCTGTGCCACGGCGGCATCGGTTTCGGCGCGGAAAAAGGTTTTGAGCTTCACGCTGGGCCATAGCTGCTGGGCCACGGCCTGGTGAGATATGGCTACCCACCGTTCGTCATAGTTGGCTAGGGCGGTAATGGCTGGCGCAATAGGCTCGTAGACACTGGGTAGGGAGGCGGAGTTGGTTTGGGGATCTCGGTAAACGTTTAAGGTACCGTTGACCAGATTGGTGTGAATGCCTAGGGCCAGCACGATGGCAATGGCGGCCAGTAGTCCCCGGCGCTGACGCTTGAGGTGCCAAAGATGCTGCAGACCTGCGGCCACTATCAGCCCCACCATGGGGACTAATATAAGGTAAAACCGGGGTCCCCACTGTTGGGCTTCAGTTACGGATGAGGAGATGAGGGGGACTGCGATCGCAAATAATATCCCCATCACCGCCAGACCGCTGCTCGCTGCCCGGGCCGGGCCCTTCAGACACCAAGGCAGCCCCAGCCCCAGCAATACTGCCGGAAAATATCTCCCCAGGGATAGGACCATCTGGCCATAGTTACCCAAGGTTTGGGCCACCTGCTGCCCTAGGGAGAGGGGAGTATGGGCAGCATAAATGCCCAAGGGGTGGCCATAGAACACCAAATTTGCCCCAAAGAAACCCAGTACGGTCAGACCCATGGCCCCATTAAAGGCCACCACCAATCCCAGGGTTAACCCACGGGGAATAACTAGGCGCAACGGCTTGGCTAGCTGGCGCACCTGACTCGCCACCGCCATCATCCCCAGGATCAGCACCAGGCACAGCAGCTCAGGCCGCACCCACACCGACAGGCCAACACAGCCACCATTCACCAGAGCTTCATTCAGGCTAATGCGCTCATCATCATGGGAGTCCCCTGGCAGAACATGGAGCAGCAACCCCGACAGGCCCCAAAAGGCTAGGGCTACCGCCAGAGTATGTTCCCAATACATCGCCCCGTAGAGGGTGAGGGGTGAGGCTGCAATCACCAGTACCAGACTCAGGGATATGAAGATCGAGCGCACGCGCCACACTCGACATACCAGGCACAGCCGCCACCAGATGATCCATAGGGACACCAGGGGCACCACATACAGGCCGCGATACCCCACCAGCGCATAGAACGGGGCAGTAATCGCTGGAAAGGTAAATAAAAACCGAATAAAATAATTGCCCTGTTGCTCATAGGCAAAGGGAGGGGCAAAGGGATATAACCCCTGTCGCCACAATGCCAGCACCCATTGAGGCTGGGACATGTCGAGGGATGCCCGCAGCTGTCCGGTACTAAACTGCTGGGCCAGCAGGGCCTTTAACCCGGCTTCACCGTTAAAAAACACCCCATCGCGGCTGTGGACCTGAAGTGCCAGGCTCAGACCTATTCCTAATGCCAGTATGAACCCAGGCAAAACCCAGGACAGCCACGTCTTTGATTTCCACATATCACAGTTTGTCGTCAGAGCTTTAGTAGAGCTTTAGTCTTAATCCAAAGCTAAAGGCCCTGTCTCAGAACAGACTGGGTAATAATTGCAATAACTCCTAAGAAACACACCCAGCAACGTCAGGTTTGGGAACGAGGTCAAAGCCTAATGATTGGGCTTTTCGCTGTAATTGGTTCAGCATCCGCTCACGATACTTTTGCTCATAGGTTTCAACGCCA
>NZ_JAYGIG010000132.1:0-43764 GCF_034932105.1 Leptothoe sp. PORK10 BA2
CACCAAATCGGCGCTTAAACTTTTGGACGCTTAGGGTTTGGGTTGCTTCGTAGTTCATCTGCCTGACATGGAAACAGTGAACTAAAATCCTCTAATGTACCATGAAATCTATTATGCAAGAGGTCTAATCAATAAGCCAGATGCTCTAAAAAGATTCCAGCGTTTTTGCCAAACACTTTTTTGGATCAAGTGTTTGGCTGGTTCTGACAGCGGAAAAGTATCTGCCTGTTGTTTCTGGAATCTCTGGGCTTCATGCAGTTGAAATCCCTGCAGCAATTGTCTTTTGGACTGCTCATTGGTTTGCCATGTAACAGCACTCGCTTCAATCCGCCGCTGCTGCCGCAACAAATCTCGATTCTTCTCAATCCACTGCCGCAACAATCGCCAATGGCGAATCAACGCCTCATGGGCCACATCCACAATCGCCCGCCGTTCTTTTGCCTCACCCTTACCCACAACTTCACTGGTCACCAACAGTCGATTCTCTTTATCCGACAACGTATCAATTACGGATCTAACTCTTCCTGCCGGATGCAACGGCTCAGACACCAAATTCTCTAAAAACACCCGCCGCCGAGTATCCTCAGTCCCCTCCCCCAGCTGGGTCAGCTGCTGAAAAATATGCTGCACCGTCCGCTGCTGGTCACCATCAAAACTGTTATAAATCTCCGTTGCCCGTTTATCCAGGGTGCCATTAATGCCGCCCAGCTCCTGATAGGCAGACAACATCAACCTACCCTCCTGACGCCGCTGCCACAGTTCTTTTAGGGTATATTGCAACAACGGCAAACTCCCCGGTGCCCCCTGAATATCATTCAAAATCTGAGTCACCAAAGACGATTCCACCGCCAAACTCGCCTGCTCAGCCGGTTTACAGATCGCCTCCCTCAACTCATCCACCGTCAGGGGCAACACACTCACCATATGCTGCTGCACCCGTTGGGCCAACCCGCTATAGTTCTGTTCCAAACACTTCCCCACAAAGTCCGCCCGCATGGCTATAATCAGGCACAGCTTATGATCTGTTGTGTCCAACGCCCCCATCAAACAGCCAAAAAACTGTTCCCGCTCTTCAGCACTGCCACAGCGGGTAAACACCTCCTCAAACTGGTCAATCACTAAAATAATTCGCTCCGCCTCTGCCGCCTGCACCAACCGCTGTAACCCTGCTGCCCCTTCCTGCAACAGTCCAGCCGCCCGTCCCAGCGCCTCCGCCCGGTCCAACTGCGACCCACCCGCCGGCACAAAGGCCGCCGCCAAATTCTCCATCGGCTTCACATCCGGCCGGGTAATCAAAATCTGCCACTGGTCACTGCCCGCAATCCGCCGACCCAGCTGCAACTGATGGATCAACCCCGCCCGCAACACTGACGACTTTCCGTTGCCCGATGCCCCCACCAATGCCATAAAGTTAGACGTCCGCACCTGATCCAACAGCTGCCCAACCAGCTTCTCCCGGCCAAAAAAGTACTTCGGGTCCTCCCCATTGCAATCAAAAAACTCCAACCCCTTATAGGGACAAATGCCACTGTCCACCGAGTCATGGTTGACCGTCTGGTCCACCGCCTGCCAGGTGCGGGTCAACTGAATCGCCTCACCAAAGTTGGTACACACCGGCGTTTGTAATTCCCCCTTTAGCCCCTGGTTCACATAGTCCACCAACGCAAAGGTATCAATCCAGCGCCCCGGCAACCGCGACGGTTCCAATCCTTCTAACAACGCTTTCGTCAGCACGCTGTACTGACTGTTCAAATCTTCCCAGGAGCTTTCAAACTCCCGCGACGATGCAATAAAACAGCGGTCCCGACTCTCCCCATTCCCCGGATTTGCTGCCCCCACATTGACAATCAGTGAGCCACTGTGGCAACAATCCAACCAAATAATCTGTTGCTTAACCGGACTTTCCGACAACAACCACTGCAGCCACCGCAACGACAACCCCGAACGCGGCTGCTTCGGATCCGTATCACTGGTCGCCAGATACCCCTGGTCATAGCCATCCTGATCGGGAATGCCATGGCCCGAAAAATAAAACAACGCCGTTTCCGGTGCCTGGGAACTGCCCGGACGAAACAGCTGCTTTAACGAATTTTCTAGTTGCAACTGGGACACCGCCTGGGTCGCTGACACCACCGGCCTATTCCCATTAGCCTTGTCGATGCCTTCCGGCAGCCGCCGTACCCTAAATTCCCCATCCTGTTCTAAACGTTGTGCCATCGCCTCTGCATCTGACACCGGGGCCTTCAGCTGGGGCAGAAACTGATAGCTGTTAATTCCAACGCTCAGGGCATCGCGGCTCATAAATGGCAGTTATGGTTAGATCTAGTGACAGCATATAGGATGAGTCTACCTAGGGTGTAGTACCCGTAAACGTAATTTTCAACGTTTGCCGTTTTTTTAATTCGCTCACCATGGCCCAACTCGCCCCCATCCAACTCGAAGACGGCACCACCATCTACATCGAAGCCGAAGAATCCGTCACCGCTCCCGCCACCCTTTTCCTAGGTTTGATTCCGCCATCACGGCCAAATCCGATTCAACGCCAAAACAAATCCTGGCAACACATCTTCCCCCGATAGTTCGGCAGGATGGGCCAGCACCTCCACCTCTTTTCCCTGACGATAAATCTCCACCTGTTGGGTCTGCGGATCAATCAACCAGCCGAGCCGAGCACCATTTTCCATGTACTCTCGCATCTTTTCCTGCAGCTCTGCAAGCCGATCTGACCCAGAGCGAAGTTCCACCACAAAATCAGGACAGATATGGGGAAAGCTATTTTTTTGTTCCGGGCTCAATGCATCCCAGCTCCCCTGACTTACCCAGGATGCATCCGGTGAACGGATAGCGCCATTGGGTAACGTGAAACCCGTGGAGGAGTCAAATGTTTTTCCTAACTCCCCCTTGTCTTCGTACCACCGATAAAGCTGACCTGTCAGACTGCTATTCCGCTCTCCAGTCTCCCAACTCGTCGGTGGATTCACAATCAATGTCCCCGTTGCTGTACGTTCTAATCTCAGATCGCGATTCGCCACTACCAGCAGTTCAAACTGCTCCTGAGTCACCTGCAGTGACAGGGTATTCGGCAATTCGATAGAAAGCGTCTGAAATTGCGACGGTGTTTGAACCATGGTTCTGAGATCAAGTTTTAGGAGAACCGTAAAGATATTTAGCTATCCTTCGCATCGTAGGGCGGAATAATCACCCGATAGTTGGCATCGTAAACATCTTCCGAATCCTCCGGCTTATCGGCCTCAGCGACGGGTTCATCCCCTGAGTCATTGCCATAGAGCCAGCCTTCTTCATAGGTCCGGGAGGAAGGCTGCTCTGCACCGCCCACATCCCAGCCCATATCTGGACCCAAATCCATCCGACCAGCCGATGGCCCCCGGTCTGGCCCTCGATCTGACCGGAACGATGCCCGCGCCGATTCCCGATAGCCATCATCACCCCAGCCAGACTCGATGTCCCGCACCGCATCGTCGGCAGAATTGCTGGACGGTTCAGAACCGTAGCTAGGCACCTGCCGCTGCCCCCAGTCATCCCATTGTTCAGGAGCCTTAAAACTTTCCCAGTCAGTATCGTAGGGGTTTTGCCGTTGACTGTTGCTGCGACTGTTGCTGCGACTGTTGCCTCGGGACGATGATTGGGACCGACTGGACTCATCCGTAGATGAATCAACATATGGGTCCACCGATTCACCCACCGGTGCATCCACAAACCGATTGGGTGCATCGTTACCGGGCATGGGGTCGCTCAACCGTTTCCCCATGGGTCGATAGGAGCGTTTACTGGGCACCAGCTGATAGACCAATAGGGCGCACAGCACACCGATTGCGATCGCACCCAGCAACCACAACGACAGCGGCAAAGTCCCCACGGAGCGGCCCAGCACCACTAAGGGCAGCAGCGGACTAAGATTCTGCAGCACCAGGATCACCAGGACTGCCACCGCCAACAGAAACACAATGAGCTGAACCATCACCGTCTTCTCCTATTGTCCGTTGACCTTAGAACCGGTGGGCAGGACCCACCCTCCAGTAGCGATTAAGCTTCCCCTGCTGCACCATGCCCCTGCCAACGATTTAGGGGCACACAGTCCACATCCAACTGGTCCAGGGCACGGGCCACCACAAAATCGACCAGATCCTCGATAGTTTGGGGCCGATGGTACCAAGCGGGAATCGCTGGCACAATTCTAGCGCCCGCTTCCGCCAGGGTGGTGAGATTACGTAGATGAATTAAGCTCAACGGTGTTTCCCGAGGCACCAGCACCAGGGGTTTACCCTCTTTCAGCTGGACATCGGCCGCCCGTTCCAATAGATCAGAACTCAAACCAGCGGCCAGCTTCCCCACTGTACTCATGCTGCAGGGCATAATCACCATGCCCTGGGTTTTAAACGAGCCACTGGCAATGGTAGCCCCAATATTCCCCCAAGCATGGCAGCGCAGGATACCCCCCTGTTCCACCCCAGCCCGCTGCCGCCAAAATAGGGCCTGCTGCTCTAAATCACCCGGGAGACGCACCTGCTCCTCGGCCTGCCACACCGTATACACGGCCTTGGAGGCCACCAGGTCCACCTGGTAGCCTGCGGTCAGTAGGTGCTTGATGGCGCGCACGGCATAAATTAACCCAGACGCTCCGGTGATGCCCAAGACCACGGGCCGGGCATTAACCCCAGAATTTACTCCCATGGATGCAGCTGTCTCCACCCATTCCCCAGATGCCCCTTGAGCATCCGGGGGCTCGGCTAAACTACTCTTCCCCATCGTCAAAGATGGCATCTCTATTCATCGGGTTGTTGCCGTTATCCACATCATCGTCATCGTCATCGTCGAGGGCCTCACTCCCGCCACCCACAGCCACTAGGTCAATCTGTTGGCGATAGTAGTCGACGCTTTTTACCTGCACCTCAACCCGATCCCCCAGCCGGTACTGTTGACGATTTTTACGTCCCATTAACTTTTGCTGGCGAGAACGATATTCGTACCAGTCATCCTTCAGGGAACTCACGTGGACCAAGCCTTCCACCAGCAACTCCTCTAGCTCTACAAAGAATCCGTAGGACTGCACACCAGTGATTAATCCGTGGAACACTTCCCCTGTGTGGGCCTGCATAAAGGCCGCTTTTTTCAGTCCCTCCAAGTCAGCTTCAGCTTCTTGGGCAAGGCGCTCTCGCTCGGTTAGGTGGGTGGTGAGGTGGGCGAAGCTTTCCTCAAACTCACCGTGAATGTCTGGTGGTAGAACACTCCAGTTCACAGTACCGTGGCTGCTGCTGCTGCGGAGGTCAGCCCGTTCTTTGGAGCGGGTGGTTTTGCGATCGCGACCCTCCTCAAAGATGGCATGCAGCACTCGATGCACCAATAAATCAGGATAGCGCCGCACCGGGGAAGCAAAGTGGGTATAGCCATCCTCTAGGGCCAAACCAAAATGACCATCGGGGTGACTGCTGTAGGACGCTGGCTTTAGGGTGGACAGCAACAGATAGGTCAACACCTTCTCCGCCTTAGACTCCCTAAACTGCCGCACAAACTCCAAGTAGTCCTTGGGCAAAACAGCATCTTCACTTTCCAGCTGTAAACTCAGCCCCATATTATTGGCCAGCTTGATCAGCTCCTGCACATCGCCGGGGTCTGGAGTGCCATGGAGCCGATAGATGGCAGGCACTCCCAACTCTTTCAAATGCTTCGCCACGAGCTGGTTAGCCAACAACATACATTCAGTCACAATGCGCCGCGCCGGTAGTAAATCCGACACCACCATCACCCCTAGACCGCCCTCATCGTCATGTTGAAACTTAGGGGAGAGATACTGGGCCAGCTCTTCCCCCGCTTCTTTTGGAAAAACATGATCCGGTAGATTTAAATCAAACGAGCCCCGCTGATTGCGCTGCTGCTGTAGCAACTCACTGACTTCCAACAGTTGATCAATCAGCTCGAAACAATCTTTAAATTGAATCAGGTCTCGCTTTTTAAAAGACAATTCCTCTAACGCCTCTTTATCATCCCGCAGCAACACGGCCTGGGTTTGGTTGTAATTCAGTTGAGCATCATTACAGACCACCGATGGCTGCACCTCATATCTGAGCACCTCACCCTCTGGGGAGAGAATCACCATCACCGAAATAGTCAACCGCTCTTTGTTTTCCAACAGGGCACAGAGGGAGGTGGACAGGGGCGGTGGCAAGAGGGGCACGGGGGAATCCGCCAGGTATACCGATGTACCCCGACGATAGGCTTCTTGATCGATCGGGCTATCGGCGGGGACATAATAGGAAACGTCCGCCACATGAATGCCCAATTCCCAGTTGCCATCATCCAGTTTTTCTAGGGTGAGGGCATCGTCAATCACCTGGGCCCCATCGGCATCGATACTGACGGTGGGCTGATCCCGAAGATCAAGCCGCTTTTTTATATCGGTTTTACGAACACGATTGGGCAGCGCCTTGGCGGCCATCATCACCTCTTCAGGAAAAGCTCGGGGCAGATCGTGTTTGCAATAAACAATGTCAATATCCGCCGCCGCTTCCGCATCACTGCCCAAGATCTGGGCCACCCGACCCTGGGGCAAATATTGCCCAATGGGATAGCGCAAAATCTCCACATGCACCAGGTAATCAATGGCCGCCTTCAGATCCTCTGGGCTGAGTTCGTCGTCTTCCTGGTTTTGTAAGTCGAGGTGAAATAACAGCCGATCATCCAGGGGAACTGCCTGCAGGCCATTGCCATCTTCCGATTCCTTAATTCGGGCCAGCACTGAAGAATTGGCTCGCTCCAGAATCAGCTGCACTTCACCCTCCGGACTCCGGCGACGATTGCCTTCCTTGGTCACCCTGACCAATACCCGGTCACCATTCCAAGCGTGATTGAGATGGGACTCCCTAACGTAGACGTCGTCGGCTTCTTCATCATCTTGGATGGCAAAGCAAAACCCTTTACTAGAACAGCGCAGTTTACCTTCAACCACCCCTTCCTCTTCAATGCGCCGGTATTTGCCGCGCTCTTTTACCAACACGCCCAGACGTTCCAAAATGTCCAAGACAATGGTCAAATCATTGACCTGGTCCTCGTCGGAACAATTGAGTTTTTTTTCCAGCGTCTTCAGCGTAACGAGCTTGTCGTTTGAAAAATTAGCTAAGAGGGAAGCAATTGAAAAATTCATGTAGCGATGAATCCTACGGTTTAGTAAAACAATGCCACTGGTTTCTTGGCCAGAGACTGGGCATAGATTGCGCTGCTTCCTAAAGAAACCGAAAAAAGCTGCAGTCTTGCAACACCCAAAAGCCAATGACAAACGCTACTCCACGGACCGCAAGCCACAACAGCCATACTATTTAGCAACCAGCAATTTTTCAGGGTACGAGGGCAATCCTCTAAGGCGTATCCCTAAAAATTACTCTAAAACTACCGCTGCACAGTATGACCTGCCATTTACACGCCCTTAGCTGAGTACGTTCAAGAAAATAGCATGTGAACGGTATAAGTGTTCCTTAAAGTAGCCCTTATGTCAAATAGCTTTCAAATAATTTAAATTTATTTTTGCGATCGCCAAAGGTTAAAACCCGTCATTTCTCCTGGGGTAGCTCCCGATTTCCCAGGGTCACGGGCTTAATACTGCTCTCCGGTCACCACAAACGCTACCCGTCGGCCAATATTGGTGGCATGGTCGGCAATCCGTTCCAGATAACGAATGGCCAAGATCATGAGCACCGTCGGTTCCACCGGTCCCGGCACGGGGGTGTTGACGATGACGTCGTAGAGGCGATCATAGTCGTCATCCACCACATCATCTTTAACCTTAAGTTCCCGGCCGGCATTAGCATCCAGTTCGGAAAGGGACAGCAAACTTAGGGCCACCATGGATCGACATCGGTCCAGCATCACCTCGACCTGAACCATGGCGGCATGGGGAGGATAGGGAAATAGTTTGACGGATACTTCCCCAAGGTCCTTGGAATAGTCCCCGATGCGCTCCAGGTCACGCACCATTTGCATCAACCCACTGACTAGCCGCAGGTCTTGGGTCACCGGCGCTTCTAGGGTGATCAAATTGATACAGTCCACCTCGATCTGCCGATAGAGCTGATCCACCTGCTTATCGTGCAGCTTGAGCTTTTTGGCCGCATCCAGGTTGCGATCGCACAGCGCCTCCCTAGCTAGCAAACAGGAACTTTCCACCAAAGCTCCCATCCGCAAAACATCCCGCTGAATTCTTGTGAGCTTAAGATCTAAGGTCGAACGCACCAGGGAAGCCACCCCCATGGGCTGCTTGTTGGCATTTGATTGGGGATTTAAAGTGGAGTCATCCTGACCCACACTGGAAGAAGCTACATTCATCTAGCTAAAACAATCAACTGCCAACGCACAGCTTGAAATAAAGAATTCTATTCTAAGTGTTGCGCTTTGTATTCATAGCGCATTCATAATTAAATGGAATGTTTCTAGAGCTACATTAAATGGAATGTTTCTAGAGCTACATTCCACTAGGTCTGCGGAAAATAACGTCTCCCTACAAATCTACAGTTATTTTTACAAACTCTGAGCAGCTGTAACATTTTCCATCATGGGTAGCGCTAATCCCAGCCCCGCCAGGGCATGATCGAGTCTGCAGGGCCGGATTTTGAGCTAACTGAGTTGTAGCTAACTGAGTTGTTAACGTCTGTAACAGATTGGCAACGAAGCGTCGGATCGCGCCGGTTTTAGTAAACAATTCTCTAAGACCATAGTAGTTAATATTTAGTAAGGACATTGGCATACCATGGCTTTATCCGACACTCAGATCATCATCGCCCTGCTAGTGGCTTTAATTCCAGGTGTTTTGGCCCTCCGTCTTGGCACCGAGCTCTATAAGTAAACCCTCAGAAAGTCAGACCTTAGATTCAGTAGGTCTTAAATTGACCTTAGGCAAGTAGAACCCTGGACCCAGGCTATGAGCGCAGGCTGATAAACGCAAACTGCTAAGGGCGGGTTGCTGAACGTATGTACGTTTAAGTTATCCAGCTTTCTGAGCCATTAGCCCTGCTCCTAGCGTTGTCATCTTGTTAACCAAAGCTTTTTCCTCAGCTATTTTTTGGAGCAATGTTCATATCAGCCCTAAGCAGCGGTGCTTGGGGCTATTTTTTTGGTCTAAACAGTCCCCTGCCCAGGATGCCACCCAGCCCGAACCGGATCCCCTCCCTTAGCTCCCGCTGCCTCAGGTCATCACCCTGGCCGATGGTCCAATTTTTTTTGGCATTTAACCATGAATTTGTGGTGCAAAAGTAGCAATACCCCCCATAATGTGGGCAAGCTTCACAGCAGCTGTAGGACATGCTAGGGACTAGATTCATGGTTCAACCAAAAACACCCCTGAGGGTCAGGGGCAAAGCTCGCCAATCGTTGGTGTTGGAGTCTACGGTAAAACTCACCGTCAATATCCTGCTAGCCGTGGTGGCCGCATCTACCCTGGCAAAGCTGGTACCCTACTATCGTCAGCAACAAGCAGAATTAGACCAGCTCAACCAATCGATCCTCGCCTTAGAGAAGGAAAGGGATGGGTTATGGGAAGCCTTTAGCCACAATTTTGACCCGGAGCAGTCTGGTCGCATCATGCGGGAACAGAGTGGCCAAGAAGATCCGGGCCGCCATCCCATTGTCCTGATTGATCCCCTGCAAAATTCTCAACCATAGCTTCGTTAAAGGTTTTCCACGGTCTCTCCAGGGCCGTTCCCCTAACGTCCTACCGTCTTCCCGCCGTCCCACCAGCCAAACAGCTCCCGTCAATATAGGGAATAACACATTACAATTTATGGGCAGTTAATGACAGTCGGTGGGCAGGGATCTGTGGTTGCCAACGTTAATTCATCACCTCAATCCTCCCAACAACGAGGTGAAGCGATCGAGCACAAACTAGCAACATTTCAATTTGATAGCGTCGATGCGGCCCTGATCGATTTGGCTGCTGGCAAGTCAATTGTTGTTGTGGACGATGAGAACCGAGAAAATGAGGGGGATGTGGTGTGCGCAGCGCAGTTTGCCACCCCCAATATGATCAATTTTATGGCGGTGGAAGCGCGGGGATTAATTTGTCTCGCCATGACCGGAGAACGCCTAGATCAGCTGGACCTGCCCTTAATGGTCAGTGGTAACGGATTTGAGGATGAAAACGAACAAACCGCTTTTACGGTCAGCATTGACGCCAGCCTGAGCTGGGGCGTGACCACGGGTATTTCAGCCGAAGACCGCGCCCGCACCATCCAGGTGGCGATCAATCCTGAGGCTAAGGCTCAGGATCTACGACGACCCGGGCATATTTTTCCCCTGCGGGCCAAAGAGGGGGGCGTGCTCAAACGGGCCGGACATACGGAAGCCGGGGTAGATCTGTCTAAATTGGCGAGACTTTATCCCGCTAGCGTTATTTGCGAAATTCAAAATCCAGATGGTTCCATGGCCCGGCTGCCAGAACTGATTGACTATGCCCAAACCCATGGTCTCAAGCTGATTAGCATTGCCGATTTGATCAGCTATCGCCTGCGCCACGAGCGCCTGGTCAAGCGGGAAGCCGTGGCTGAGTTACCCACCCAGTTTGGCAAATTTCAAATCTATGCCTATCGGAACCTGCTGGATAGTTCTGAGCATGTGGCCATTGTTAAGGGAGACCCGGCCAGCTTTGAGCACATGCCTGTGATGGTGCGGGTCCATTCAGAATGCTTGACCGGGGATGCCCTCGGCTCTCTCCGCTGTGACTGTCGCCTACAGCTGCAAACAGCATTGAAGATGATTGAACATGCTGGGGCCGGGGTGGTGGTCTATCTGCGCCAGGAGGGGCGGGGCATTGGTCTGGTGAATAAGCTGAAGGCTTACTCCCTGCAGGATATGGGCTTTGACACGGTAGAAGCGAATGAAAAGCTGGGTCTGCCTGCGGATCAACGCAACTATGGCATCGGGGCCCAAATCCTGAATGATCTGGGGGTGCATCAGTTTAAGCTAATTACCAACAACCCCCGGAAGATTGCGGGGCTGAAGGGGTATGGCCTAGAGATGGTGGATCGCATGCCCCTGTTGATCGAGACCAATACCTACAATTCGGACTACCTATCCACTAAAGCCCAAAAGCTCGGACATCTAATGCTGCAGTCCTACCTGGGTACCCTAGCGCTCCACTGGACCGAGGCGCTGCCGTCGGCCCAACGCTATGAAAAGGTTAACTGTCTGCGTCAGATTGCCCATGCATCAGGCCTATTGATCCAGGAAGAAGCTCGCTCCATTGCCGTCTCACTGTTTAGTCCCCAGGCCCTGATTGTTAATTTGGGCCTAGCGGAACCGGTGGCCAGTACCTGGTATCAGGAGCCTGATAACATCTATCGCCGTGCGATCGCAACCATCCTGGAGCAGCTGATCCAATGGTCTGACTTAGAGGAGTTAGATCTTCTCATCGCCAACGGCAGCGATCCCTTTACCACTCTCCAGGTGGGTCTAGACCGACAGATCTTTAGCTGGCAGTCCCCAGCTGCAATTGGCGAACAGCTGAGCACCCAGCGGATCTACAGCTTTTCCCGCCACAGTCCCAACGATTAGTTCCCAACGATTAGTTTTTGTGGCTGCTCACCGCTACTGTTCCGGCGTCCGGCCTAACTCGGTGGCAGGGGCCACCGGAGAACTCACCGTCGTCGGCAACTGCTGACGGCGGCGGCTGGCCGCCACCGCTGGCACCAAGGCAGACACCGCCTCAGTAAATTGCGGATCGTTGGCTGTCCCCATCAGGTCGGGATCGTTCGCCAAAGCATTCCGCTGATCCGTCGACAGATCCACGTGAATATCGGGGGTAATGCCCTTGCGACTGATGTCGGTGCCATTGGGGGTGTAATAGTGGGCCACGGTGACGGCGATCCCCGAACCATCGGATAGACCGTGGAGCGATTGCACCAGGGCTTTCCCAAAGGTGGGACTGCCCACGACGATGGCACGGTCATTGTCCCCTAGGGCGCCGGTAACAATCTCACTGGAGCTGGCCGAATCCCCGTTCACCAAAATGGCCATGGGTAGTTCGGTTAAATGGGTGCGATTGGCGGAAATTTCTTCGCTGTCGCCGGTGCGATCCACCGTCCGCACAATGGGACCCCGCCGTAGCCACATGCGGCAGATATCAATGCTGGCCTGGAGCAGTCCGCCAGGATTATCCCGCAGGTCCAGCACAAAGGCCTCGGCCCCCTGAGCGCTCAAATCACCAATGGCCACCTCCATTTGTTCCGCTGCATGGGCACCAAATTCATCCAGGCGGATATAGCCCACATTGATCCCATTCTGGGCTGCCAGTTTGGCATTGACCGTCCGCACTTCCAGGCGAGCCCGAGACAGAATAATGGTCTCAGGTTCACCGTTTCGTTCGATGGTAAGGGTGACCTGGGTATCCGTTTCACCCCGCAACAGCTGGGAGGTGTGCTCCGCACTGAGAAAGTCGGTGGAACTACCATTCACCAGCACAATCCGATCCCCCACCAGAATGCCGGCAATGTCGGCGGGGGAGCCAGCTATCACATCACTGACTACCACAGTCCCTGCGGCCCGATCCCGCCGCAGTCGGAGGCCAATGCCGGAGACTTCCCCGGAGGTCTGCTCTGTCAGATCAGCATATTGATCGGGACTCAGAAAGCGGGTGTAGGGATCATTTAAACGATGGAGGGCACGGCGCAGCTCGGTGTAGGCCGCCTCACGGGAGGTGTAGTTGCGCCCCAGCAGCTCCTGGCGGACTTCCACCCAGTCAGTGCGATTGAAGGAGTCGTCCACATACTCGCGATAAACAATCTGCCAGGCCTCGTCAAGGATTGCCTTGGGGCCGTCTGTAAATGCTGCCTCAGCTGGAAATGAAGTGAGAAGAGCGGGGGTGAGAAGAACCGTTGCGATCGCACCAGTCGATCGAATTAACTCTAAAGTAGTTTTCATTGAAACGGTTGCGACAGAGGTTAGCAGGATATATGCAAACAATGTAGGAATCGAGCAAGTGAGGGAGTAGATTTACCCAAAACCATATGATGAACCATTACATCGGTGGAACTTTACGTAAGAATGTCAAACTCGCCCTAGGACAAATTTCGCATATTCCTAAAAAGTTTACAGATTATTTAGAATTTAGAGCCCAATATAACTAGACCATTCAGCATAAATACTTGACTTAAATCTAGCGTAAGGAACCAAGCAATTACTTAGCTCCTTGGGATCTTTATCCAAACCTTATTATCCTTGTCGGTACAATAGGCCACTCGGTCCCGATTCATTGGTTTTAAAAGAAAATTTAAGTAAATCCGCTCAATGTGTAAACATTACGCCCTCAAATGCTTCACAGTTCATCTGTAGAATATTCTTTGAAACGCTTAATTACAGGGGTATATTTACGGAAGCACGGACAGATTGCTGAGTCAAATGTCTGGAATTAAATTATTACAACGCTACTTTAAATCCATTTGTCTGGGATTGCTCATCACAGGGGTGATTGTTACTTTCGTTACAATCAGTCATCTATGGAGCGCCAGCAAATCCCCCACCGATGCCTACCTGGTTTTAGGGGGCAGCATTCGCCGAGAAATGTACATGGCCCAGGTGGCCAGCACCCTCTCCCCACCCCCCCCGATTTTAATCTCCGCCGGTTCCAGCGATCCCTGTATTCGTCTGCTATTTGAGCAAGTGGGAGCTTCCCTAGACCGGGTTTGGCTAGAGCACTGTGCTAAATCCACCTTTGGCAACTTTGTCTATTCTGTCCCTCTGCTAGAACGCTGGGGGGCTCACCATGTTTCCCTGGTGACCTCCGGCAGTCATACCCGCCGTGCCCTCACCCTGGCTCGGATTTTGTTCGGTGCTCGAGGCATTTGGGTAGAGCCGTTAATTGTGGAGGAAGCGGGCATCCCTGGCAATCAAGAAAGCGTCCTCAAAACCACGTTGGACATTGGCCGCAGCCTGCTGTGGGCTGTGGTGGCCCAGGTCCATAAGCCTACCTGCCAGCGGGTGGTCTCCTTGGCCGCGGTGGATTTAGCCCAGTGGCGACAACAGGGGTTTAAGTGTGAGCACCAGGCGGGGATTGAGGGCAGTTAATCCACAGTTTCTACCACACCTGAATACAAGTAGTAGTCCTTAATTTTCACCCCAAACCGCTGCACTGGAATGGTGGCCACCTGCTGCCAACCGGGTTGTAACTTGAGGGGACCTGCCTGTGCATCGACCTGTAGACCGTCCTGTGGAGCAGTTGCCACAAAAGGATGCCAGTCATCCGCCAGCACCAGGGCGGACTGGCCCAACAGCTGGCGAGAACCGGCCCAAACATCGAACTGGTCAATGCGATGGGAAATGGCCAGAACCGTACTGTCCTGAAGGGCATAGGCCAGGGCGGAGGCAGAGCGGTAGTCGGTGGTTAACAGTAAATCGTGACGGGGGGCATAGGCTTGGACTACCGTTGCTACCTGGTGCCAGCCAAAGGACATGCGCCCATCGGGGTCACCGTCGGGACCCAATAGGGCACTCACGGGGAATAGACAGTAGTTAACCACCAGCAACCAGGCAACAACGGTGCCTAAAATTTGGCTGCCCTGGAGCCATCCCCGATGCTGCCAACGGCAGGTGTCTGTGGTGTCTGATCCGGGGGAAAGAAAAAACAGGGGCACCAGGGGCAACAACAGCAGGTAGGCCAAAATATTCCAGTAGTAGAGGGCGGTGGAAAACAGCCCCACCAGAGACAATAACCCGGTGGAGATGAAGCACAGGCCCAGGGCCATGGGGCGATAGGTGGGGGAGTTGAGGGGACGGGCTGCCGAACATGCCATGGTGGCTGAGCGCACCAGGACCCACACCAGGGGGGGAGACAAAATCAGGGCGGCGGTCAGCCAAAAGAACAAAACGGCATCCGGTCGCAGGTTGGGGCCGCCGCTGTCAACGCTGCGGGTGAGGTAGTACTGGAACGAGAGCCAATGGTTTTGTTGATTCCAGATCAGGATGGGGAGGGTGAAAAGGGTTGCGATCGCAACCGCCCCATACAGGCGACCATCCCGCCATAGCCGTCGCAGTTTGGGCTGACTAACCATCACCCCCAGCCCCGTCAGCCCCACAAAAACCGCCGTATACTTACACAGTCCCGCCAGCCCCAGGGCCGCCGCTCCCCCATAGAGAAATCTAGTCTGCCCGCGCCCATTCAGCCACACCCCATCCAAAAACCGCACAAACCAATAGGCCGAGATTAACGAAAACGTGATCAGCCAATGGTCATGCCAGGCCAGGGTCAAAAACAAAAAATAAAGCGGACTACTCCAACCGCACACCAGGGTAATCAGCCAGGCATCACGACCAAATTTGCCATAGAGATAGTGACAAATTTGATAATACGTCCAGAAAAACAGACTGTTGCTCACCAGGGTCGGCAACCGCAGCACAAAAGCCCCATGGCCCAGGTGGGAAAACACCCCCTGCACCCAGGCATGGAAAGGCGGATGGTCATAGTAGGACCAGTCTAAATGCTGACCCCACAGCCAGTAATAGGCCTCATCAGGATTGGGAAACGCCGTCAGCCAGTAAGCAATATGAGCCAACAATAGGAGGATTAGCCCCAGCCAAAATCCCCTACTCCCCCCCATCATCCGTCGATTCAATATCAATTCCCCATTCCCGCAGAGCCGCATCCCCATCATCCGTCAGTTCCTCAGACTCAAACTGGGGCGGAGTCACTAGATTGGCCCGCTCTTCCGGATCACTCCATAGGGTAGGAGTGTAGACAATCGCCGGTAACCCAGCCCCAGTTAAGCCCCGAATAATTCGCTCCGGCGTTTGAGGAAAGGCAATAAACAGGGGGTAAGGGCGTTCCGACCCTTCATTGAGCAGATGTTCATGCTGCATCGGCATCAGCCACTCGTAGTTTTCCGACAGCAGTATCTGGGTCCGTCGCCAGCGAGACAACAGCTCCGAAAAATCCTCATCGGGCCGGTGAATAAACAGCACCACATCCACGCCAGTTTTAATTTTCCACTCCGGGTCACACATCAGCATCACCAGGTCACAGGGGAGGGATGTCACCTCTCGACGGGTACTCACCGGTCCCAAAGGGCCATCCAGCGGCCGGCGGATACTAATGTTGGGCAAGGGTATGGTGATAATGCTTTCCTGGGGACGTCGCATACTGGGCAACATTTCCAGATAGGGGCGGTGCTGCTTGAGCAACGCCAAGGCTCCCCGATAGTCACTGCACCACGCCAGCAGATGTTCGTAGTCGCTTTGGGGAGTCGCCATATGCACTCGAAGATTTACTCGAAAGTCTGTGTCCTGACCTATTCTAGCTTTCCCCGTTTACTACCCACCAGACAGTTTGAGGCCGAGCTACCTGGCCTCAAACTGTCTGGAAAATTCTATGGTTTTTGGACAGCAAATTTCCACAGCAAATTCCTACAGTAGTTCCGTAGCTCTCTCCGCTAGGGCCGAGCGCTCACCCCGAGTCAGCAGAATATGCCCGGCCAGGGGCTCATGCTTAAATCGTTCTACAGCATAGGATAAACCGTTGCTGGCAGCATCCACATAGGGATTATCAATCTGGGCTGGATCGCCAGTAAGGACAATTTTGGTCCCCTCCCCGGCGCGGGTCAAGATGGTTTTGACTTCATGGGGCGTTAGATTTTGAGCTTCGTCAACCACCAGGAACTGTTTGGGTAACGTGCGTCCCCGAATGTAGGTGAGGGCCTCGATTTGCAATAGCCCCATCTCCATCAGTTCCTCGTGGCCCCGCCGCCAGTGGGCCGGTTTGCCGGTCGGATCTTGGGTCCCAAAAATCAGATCAAAGTTGTCGTATAGGGGCTGCATCCAGGGAGTAAGTTTGTCATTAATATCCCCCGGCAAATAGCCCAGGTCTCGCCCCATGGGCACCACGGGACGAGAGATTAGCAAACGACTGTAAACCCTATCCTCAGAGACTTTTTGCACCCCGGCCGCAATAGCCAACAGGGTCTTTCCCGTCCCGGCCTTGCCCACCAAGGTGACTAGGGGAATACGGTCATTGAGCAACAGATTTAACGCAAATTTCTGTTCTCGGTTGCGGGGATGTACCTGGGAAATACCGGCGTAGGGCACCTTGGGCAGGGGAACAATATGACCTGACTCGCCATCCACCATGGCCAAGGCGGTATGGGCTGGGTTGTTGACGTCAATGAGCGTCAGGGACTGGTTGGGATAAAACTTACCTTCCAACTCCAAGGTGCCACCCCGGAACAGTTGACTCAGCTGGTCTGCATCCACCAGTAACTCCCCGGTACCGGAATACAGATCATCAATATCAATTTTATCGGTTTCATAGTCTTCCGCCGCCAGCCCTAGGGTGTCGGCCTTGATGCGCAGATTGGTATCCTTGCTGATCAACACCACCGGACAGTCGCAGAGATGTTTATGTTCTAGGGCCACGGCTAAAATCTCATTGTCCGCCTTATCCCCTTCCAGTTCTAGAGGTAGGGTCGATAGGGTTTCTTGATGACAGAGGGAGACTTTTAGGTTGCCGCCTCCATCCAGGGCAATTCCCTCGGTCAAACTCCCTTGGGTGCGGAGCTTGTCCAACATCCGCGATACTTGACGGGCATTACGACCGGTTTCATCCAGGGATTTTTTGAACCGGTCTAGCTCTTCAATGATGGCGATGGGTAGGATGACGTCATTTTCCTCGAAGCGATAAATGGCTTTTGGATCGTGCAATAGCACATTGGTATCGAGGACGAACGTCTTTTTCATAGATTGGAATAACCCTTGAAATCCTTTAAACCCGGAATGGGCAGGAACTTCCTTACGACTAAATGGCAGTGGAAATATATGTACTATTATCTATTAAACTCGATGGGTTTGCGTAGCAGGCTACGACTAAAGGAGCTTAATGTTTACCTCACATTTAGATCCTTGCGCTTAGAGTCTGACATTTAGCCGTTGTCATCTTGACCGTTAAGGGATATCGGGGTGTAGGGCGGCGATAACGACCTAAAAGGTGGCCCTCATCCTAAATCCTTCTCCCCCAGGGAGAAGGACTTTGAGAACCCGTCTCCCTGGGGGAGAAGGACTTTGAGGCAAGATCCCTCAGGCAGGACATCCCTATGGGCCTATGGGTCAGAGGTCAGTTTTCTCAGTTCTTGATGCACGGTGGTACCCACCTGTAGGGCTTCATTCAGCAGTTGGCCATAGTCTCCGGCCAGTTCTGAGACTTGCAGTGTCTGTAGACTGGAGAGGTTGGTTTCGATGCTGGCAAACAGCTCATGGCGACGGGCGATAAAGCGCTGATGTTTGCGCATAATTTTGTCGCTCATTAAGCCGCACATCAGGCTCTCGCGGGTGAGATGGAGGGCTTCCTTAACGGCTTCTGGATTATCCAATGACAGCCGTTTAGATGGGCCATCGGCCTGGCGGAGTTCTTCTAAAATCTCCACTGCTTTGATCATTTCGTTAAACCGATCCACTTCGTCTAGTAGGTGACTGAGCACTTGGAGCTGCCGACCTTTATGGATGCCATAGAGACCATGGGCGACGGTGGTTGCGATCGCACCCCCCAAGCCTACCCCCATAAAAACCCCCAGCCGTGGGGCCTGGCCCCCCAGACTTCTGCCCAACACCAGGACCACCGGCAACCACAGCACTAGGGCCACCGCCAACACCAGCCCCTGGTTCAGCAGCCAGCTCCATCGCAGCTTCGGATGCCGCCACACTGATAGCCGAGTCCCGCGCCCCATGGACAACTCACTAATGTCTAGACCGGTCACCTCATCCAAATCCCGGTTTGTAATCCGCAGGTTATCCAGGTTCACCTCATCCACCTATGCAAACTAAATCCGGCCATCTAAATCCTGCCCAAAGTCATACCGTAAGGCGACTACAACCCTACGGTAAATAGATTACAGCTCAGCCCTATTACAGCCCCAAGAGAGACCCCAGGCTGGAAAAAATCTGGGCATAGAAGTTGCCATCAATCTCGGGCCGAAATACCTGGAAGGGTTCGTTTGGAGCGCCAAAAAAGGGCCGCAGGGTCCACCCTAGCTGGGAGCCCACCAAGGCATATAACCCCAACCAACCCAGCAATAGTCGGTTGCGCATTTTGTCCGACTTTGCTTCTTCCCCGACAATTTGGCGCATTCCATGGTAGAACAAGCGCACTCCAATCACTCCAGTCAGTCCCATCACCGCCACATTCAGCAGCAAGAAAAAGTTGTATCCCTGAATTGAGATCAGGAAGAAGAGCACCACTGGCGCAAAACTGAATAAAAGTACACTAATCACCGCCACGGCGGTCATCAGCATGGCGGTATATTGGCGAAAATTGAGCTTGGAGCCAAAGAGAATATCGAAAAAGAAGAGGGTGGGCAGACAAATGCCCAGGGTAATTAAATATAGGGCTGGCAGCTTGATTGCCGAAGACGCCATTTGTAGCCAGCTGCTGGAGGAACCAATAATGGCTCCGTATATACCAAAGAAAATACAGCTGACCACCAGGAGCGAAAAGATTTTGCGCTCTAGTTTGACATCTTGGCGGATGTCCTCGAGGAACTGGTTGCGATCGCGCAATAACCGAATCAAAACTGCAAAATGTTTCATGTGATGCCTACTGGAATAACTTCAAGAACGCTCCGCCCAGAGCTACATATCGACAACTCACAATTTCGCACGGCAAAAAATCAGGCCAAGGTATGGGGTTACCTTGGCCTAATTGCGAGCTAATTTCTAGCTAATTTCTATTTACGGTCTAACTACAGGGGGCCTAGGCCCTCACCCTGATGCCTAGATTTCTATGAACAATTTCCCCAACGATGTCCCTAGGAACCCTGGGCCTTCAGCTGATCAATTTCCTGGCGAATGGCCGAAAGCTGCTCCGTCAGAGCCTTGAGCTCAGCCTGAATGCCCGTGTCTACAACAGGCTTAGCTACCGTATTAACGGTGGTATTGCTGGCTGGGGACGGCGCAAATGGGTTAGGCCACTGACCACCAAAACTACTGCTGACGTTATCCACAAAATCCCGAGCTTCTTTCTCGGTTTGCGCACCTTTTACCTCAAGTTCATCGGCCAGACGGTCAAAATCTGTACCAATATTGGAAAATTTGCTAGCGGAAGCCTGGGGGTCTTGAATCGCGTCCACCGCAGATGCTGCAGCGCCTAGGGAAACCCGAAAGCTTTTTTGAATAAATTCGGTAAAAGTATCAAAGTTCATGGCCAAGTCGATATAAACGCCTAATCATCGTTTTATGTCGGAGCATTCATTATAAACACAATAACCACACCTGAACGGTCTTACCCAGAGCCAGACACATAGCTCAATACCCCATGGCTCAGTATCCTGTCCTAAAGCCCTGAACACTGCTGGGCTAGCCAGCCAATCCACCAAAGTTTGCCGCCATGGGGTTGGGCTTGAAAGAGATCGACCCTTGACTCACTAACCATCAGCTAACCAAGCCTTTAGTAAGGTTTCGACAAAAACTTTTACCATGTATTTTTTTAATCAAAAAATAAGATTCGCAAAAATTAAGCAAATGATACATATTTTTCTAAAGTATGAATAAATACTTCACCCTATTAAACCTGTAGCAACAGCTGCTAAGTCAACAGAATTCCACTGCTAGAATCGATGTGATTTCCCATACAAATAACTAGGATCTAGGCATGCGCTCATATCTCGTTACGGTTGTAGATGGTGTCCAAGCTCGCTTTTTTACCCTTGCAGCCGCTGAGTTATCTGACGAAGAACAGCCAGGCCCTCACTTAAGTGAGCACAGTAGTCTAAATAATGCTGAGAAAATCATTGCCAACAACAACATTGGGCGAAAACATCATGGCAATCGCCATGAAAAAACAACTCAGTCTCAAGAAACAAACCGACGTTTTGCCCATCAAGTCCTGCAGCACATTAGTGCCGTCAATGAAAACTTTGCTGGACAAAATCTGAATCTTAGTGGCAGAGCCCCACATCCTAGGCAACCTGCGAGAGGCTGTCCAAAGTCACTTACCCTCTACCATGGTTGTCAGCGAACTCGCAAAGGACCTTTGCCGCTTAAACGCCCACGATCTGCAAAAGTATCTGGCCAGTAAACAGCTACTGCCCACATCTAAACGGATATCCAGTCGATAATCTAGTCCTATAGAACGGGTCACTTTCAAGCAAATACTTGACTGAGCAGAGAAAGGTAGACGATCGCTCCTCTCTGCTCTTTATTGGCAATTTATTAGAACTATTCAAAGCAACATAAACCTTGTCTAACTCGAAACCTGGAGTTGCCCTCACCCTAAATCCCTCTCCCCTCGGGAGAGGGACTTTGACGTTTTTTTTGGCTCTTCGTCTCTTCGCGAGACGCTTTGCATTGGTTTAGCTCACAAACCACACCTTGTCGACTTCAAATAAATTCATGTACATGTAACAATAAAAAAACAGATATTTCAATTTGCTGTATTTGGAGTTGGTTTCATTTAAATCAATAAACTGGTTTTGGATCTCAAATTATTCTGAGGATCAACAACGCCAAGTTATATCCATCAAACAGTCATCAAAATGAGCCCAGGATAGATCTATCCTGGGCTTTTGTCAGATGTAAACTGTATCTGATAGCCTCAGGAAAATTATCACACCAAGCTGTTGCCTAATTCAAAGGGCCATTCAAACACTTTAAAGATCATCTTAATATTGTTCACTCAGATTCTCGCCATTTAAGCAACTCATCTTGAGAACTTTTATAGGCCTAGATCGTCTCAGTAGGACATGGGAATCTGAAGTTGTTTTGAGCATTAGGTTGCAGTGTTAATGCCTTGGCAGAAGTAATGCTCCTAGGTTAACCCAGGGGAATATTAGTCCTTGGTCAAACTGTAACAACGTATTTTTTAATTCATTTAATATTTCTCTAATATTTCTCACAACGAGACTGTGCAACTCAGCTGTCCTGTCTGTTTAACCACTCTTGGAGTCCGGGCGTAATAATGGTCAAAACTCATCAAACACCATCTCAGCCAACATTCGCAAACGTTTCTGATAGCTATCAGTATCAGCCCTGGTCTATTACTGAAACCCATCTAGATGTTAGTCGCCTCAATCAACGCGAAACTGTCTTTACCATTGGCAATGGTTATTTAGGAACCCGGGGCAATTTTGAAGAAGGGTATGGCTCCAGCCTGCCCATGACTTTAATCCACGGTGTATATGACGATGTGCCAGTCATGTATACAGAACTGGCAAACTGTCCAGATTGGTTATCCCTGGCGTTTTTGATCGAGGGGGAAAGATTCACCCTCGATACCGGGGAAATACTTGCCTATGAACGCACCCTCGATGTTCGCTGTGGGTTATTAACTCGCCATATCACTTGGCGTAGTCCCCAGGGTAAAGAACTCACCTTTCGCTTTGAACGCTTTGCCAGTTTGGCCGATTGTCACCAGCTCAACCTACGCTGTGAGGTCACCCCCCTCAACTTCACCGGGGCCATCGAGGTGCGGGCCAGTCTCAATGGCTATCCGGCCAATCAGGGATACAACCATTGGGCCATTGTCGATCAGGGGCAACGGGGTGAACATGTATGGCTGCACACCAAAACCCAGCAAACGCAGATCGATGTGGCCATGGCCATGGGATTAAGAGTTTTAGGGTTAGGGCAGTCGGCGACCATTGACTCTTTGGTATTGCCGGGATATCCCACCTGGGTGGCTCGGTATCAAGGACAGCCCCACCAGACCGTTACCTTTGAAAAACAGGTGGTTGTCTTTTCTTCCCATGAGCAGCCTGCTCCCCTGGCGGCGGCCCTGGACCATGGGACGCCATCCTACGAGCAAAGTAAGCTGGCCCACATCCACGCGTGGAATAACCTTTGGGACCAGTGTGATGTTCTGATTGAGGGAGATGTGCGTGCCCAGTTTGCCCTGCGGTATAGCCTATTTCAGATTTTAATTTGCGCCCCGGCTGAGGATGAGCACGTTAGCATTCCGGCCAAAACGTTATCGGGGACGGGGTATCGGGGCCATGTTTTTTGGGATACGGAGCTGTTTATTTTGCCCTTCCTGGTGTATACCCAGCCCCAAACTGCCCGTAACCTGTTGACCTATCGTTACCACACCCTGGCGGGAGCCCGACGCAAGGCCCATCACTATGGCTACAAGGGTGCCATGTTTGCCTGGGAAAGTGCGGCATCGGGTGATGAGGTTACACCTCGGTGGGCGGTGCCCCGGGATCCCTATGGGCAGGATGTGCGAATTTGGTGCCGCGATCGCGCCCTCCACATCACCGCTGATATCGCCTATGCCAGTTGGCAATATTGGCGGGCCACCGGTGACGACCATTGGATGGCTTGCTACGGGGCGGAAATGATTTTGGATGGGGCCCAGTTTTGGACCAGTCGCGTCACCCACAATCCCCTGGCGGATCGCTATGAAATCTGCGAGGTGGTCGGCCCGGACGAGTATCACGAAAAGGTCGATAACAACGCCTACACCAACCGCATGGTGCAATGGCATCTAGATAAGGCCATCCAGCTTTATGACTGGCTACAGCACCATGATCCTCAGCGGGCAGCTCACCTGGATCAACAGTTGGGCATTAGCGATCGCCAGCGGGCTCGTTGGCAGGACATCGTTGACCATATCTGGATCCCCATGCAGGGAGACCTGGTCGAACAGTGCGACGGCTTTTTTGAGCTGCAGGATATTGACCTCGCTAGCTATGAGCCTCGTACCCTTTCGATGCATAGCATTTTGGGCGTTGAGCAGTCTAACCACTATCAGGTGCTGAAGCAACCCGATGTGCTGATGCTGATGTATCTGATGCGGGCTGCCCAGGAATTTCCCTACGGGCATCTGGAGCAAAACTGGAACTACTATGCTCCCCGCACCGATATCACCTATGGGTCTTCCCTCGGACCGACCATCCATGCGGTTTTGGCGGCTGATTTGGGCCTAGCCGACGAGGCCTATGATCGGTTTATGCAGGCTGTGTTGGTTGACCTGGAAGATGTGCGGGGCAATGCCGCTGAGGGTATCCATGGGGCATCTGCGGGCAGCGTCTGGCAGGCGGCCATTCTAGGCTTTGGTGGGGTCAAGTTCACCGACCAGGGACCGGTGGCCAACCCCCATTTACCCGCAGGTTGGACGCGGCTAAAGTTTAAGCTGCAGTGGCGGGGTAACTGGTACCACTTTGATCTCCAGCCAGACCACGGCACCGTGGCACCGGCTGCCTTTGTGCCCCTGAGCTGTGCCACCGTCGATATCCGGGGGGTGATCTTTGATTTAGACGGTGTTTTGACGGATACGGCTGAGTTCCACTATCAGGCTTGGCAGCAATTGGCCGATGAAATCGGGGTGCCCTTTAATCGGGAGATCAATGAATCCTTGCGGGGGGTATCCCGGCAAGATTCGCTGCTGAGAATTTTGGGCGACCACCAGTATTCAGCCTCTGAGCTGGAGGTCATGATGGTGCGCAAAAATGATCATTACACCCAGCTGATTGAGCAGATCAATCCTGCCCATGTGCTGCCGGGGGTGATCAGGTTGCTGGATCAGCTCCAGCAAGCGGGAATCAAGTTGGCAGTAGGGTCAGCGAGCAAAAATGCCCGGGCCGTCATCCAGCGTTTGGGGATTGAGTCTCGATTTGATGCGATCGCAGATGGCCATAGTGTCACCCGTTCCAAACCGGCACCGGACCTATTTCTATATGCCGCCCAGCAATTGCAGCTGCCCCCCCATCAATGCATCGTCATTGAAGATGCAGCGGCAGGGGTGGAGGCTGCGATCGCAGCTGGCATGTGGACCGTGGGCCTGGGACCAGCCGAACGGGTAGGCAAAGCCGCGTTGGTTCTGCCTAATCTGTCCAATAGTCATTGGCTACCCCAGAGCCATTGGCCCACGATGGTGGACCAACTCAAACAGGCTATCGGTAACTGACACCGACGGCATCGGCCAGATTGAAGGCAAAGCCCAACCCCCATAGTGTTGGTTCCATGGCACCTGCACCGGCTTTGCCGTCAACCCCGTCAACCAACCTAACCCCCAGGGATTTGTAGACATACACAATCCCTGGGGGTATTTACTGCGCTAATGATCTCTAACCTGAGCCGCCCTAACTACAAACGTAAAGCCAAAAAGTTCGCAAGAGCAGACAGTATAGACTAATACAAAAAAATCTTAAAAAAGGGCTTAATCCCTTATACAGAGAGGCTTAAGTAGCTTTATTGACAATCCTCAAATATTAATTAAATATAAATATCTTTCTAAAAGTGATAAGAAATGCGTTTACTCTTGAAGTAAGGTTAAAACAAGTCAACTTAAGTAATTTGTCGTTAATTTTTTGTTTTTCAAACACTTTTCATAACAACAAAGGAGACATAAGCGTATGCGAATTGCTCAGGTTGCCCCTCTCTGGGAGCCAGTACCACCCCGAGGGTATGGCGGCATCGAGTTAGTTGTTGCTTTGTTGACCGATGGTTTGGTGGAACAGGGACATGATGTAACACTCTTTGCATCCGGTGATTCTCACACCAAAGCAAAATTAGAAACTGTTGTTCCCAACGCACTGCGGCTTGACCCAAACGGCGCAGATGTGACTGTAAGCGAAATGATGCAGACAACTCATTTGCTGGAAATTGCCGATCAGTTTGACCTGATCCATTGTCACACGTGGATACCACCATTTCCTTTGGTAAAGTACATCAAGCCCCCCATTGTCTACACATTGCACGGTAACTTTACCCCTCAAAATGAGGCACTTTATAGGCAACACAAAGATTTAAACTTGATCAGTATTAGCGACTCTCAGCGTCATCCTCTGACGGATTTGAACTATGTCGCTACCGTTTATAACGGCATCAATACCAATCACTACAGTTTTTACCCTGAATCGAACACAGACGAGCCCTACCTGGCCTTCTTAGGGCGCATGTCTCCCCAGAAAGGTCCCCATCTCGCCATCGAAATCGCCCGCCGCAGTGGTTGGAAACTGATCATGGCCGGAAAGGTGGATAAGGTGGACGTTGACTTTTTTGAAAAAGAAGTTAAACCCCATATTGATGGAGAGCAAATTGTCTTCTTAGGAGAAGTCAACCACACCCAGAAAATGGACCTCATGGGGAATGCAGCTGTGACGCTGTTCCCCATTACTTGGCAAGAACCGTTTGGTCTGGTGATGGTAGAGTCCATGGCCACCGGCACCCCTGTTCTAGGCATGAACCTGGGTGCAGTGCCAGAGGTGATTAAAAACGATGTGGCTGGTTTTGTGTGTGATTCTGTGGATGAAATGCTAGTCAAGTTACCAGCAGCCCTAGAGCTGGATCGTCAGGTCTGTCGTGACTATGTCGTCAGCCGGTTTGGGGTGAAGAGAATGGTAGACGATTATGTAAAGGCCTACGAAAAAGTATGGTCAGTTAAAGCGTCTAGCAACGGTCATCGTCATAGTGCGATGGTCAACGCTTAACGAGGCTGCTGGAGTTTAGTCCCTGGTGAAAGATAGCTATCGGGGACTTTAACACCAGCAGTTCCCTGTTGGTCGTTGCTGATCCTCGGGATAGTTTTACCTGCAAAACGCTTTCACATAGCACTTTCAACAGGTTAATTCATCCCCTGGGTACCAACTCAAGGCGGGACGTTTTCGCAAGGATAGTATTCAGGAGTCAGGAGTCAGGAATCAGGGCCTCAATGGCTTCTGGCTTCTGGCCCCTGATTCCCCACCTATCCAGGATTTCTCGGCCTAAATTGATACCCCATTCCCTGAATCAGTAACGTCAATTGTTGTTTAAGAGGATTTTTTATGCTGATGGAATTGTGCCCATGCTGCGGTGTCAAATTGTTGCGCCATGCCAATAAATCTGGAGCTTATTTACGCTGTGGCAGTTGTCGATTGGAAATACCTGAAGAGTTGCCATCCGCTACTGAGGCAAACTCTAAGCTGACAAACCAGATGGATGATGATTTAGAAACTGCTCAGACAACGACAGCCGCTTAGAAGCGCGTTCTGGGAGTTGATTGGTTTTTGAAAATTGTTGACTGAATAGAAAAGCTGCAACCAAACAACCTTGGTCGCAGCTTTTTGGTTTAAGGCGGTTCCGTTCGCACTTTTAACGGATACAACGTTTTAGCAATGCATTCAGCGGTTTGCTATATAAACAGAAGAGTCTCACACCTTTAAAACTTTTCCTTCTCTATCCAGGGTTTTGGCTAAAAAGGCCCACTTGTCAGCCACCTCCTCAATTAGCTTAGCCGTCGGTTTGCCCGCCCCATGGCCGGCCTTAGTATCAATGCGAATCAACACCGGATTGTCTCCTTGATGGGCTGCCTGTAACGCCGCTGCAAATTTAAAACTATGGGCTGGCACCACCCGATCATCGTGGTCGGCCGTTGTAATCAGGGTGGCAGGATAACTGCCAGGGGTCAAATTATGCAGGGGAGAATAGGCATACAGGGCCTCAAACTCTTCGGGGTTTTGAGGAGAACCATAGTCACTTTCCCAAGCCCAGCCAATGGTGAACTGGTTAAACCTGAGCATATCCATTACCCCCACTGCCGGTAGGGCTGCCGCAAATAGGTCGGGGCGTTGAATCATGCAGGCCCCCACCAGTAGCCCACCGTTACTCCCCCCCATAATCCCCAGGTGTTCAGGCTGGGTATAGTTGTTGTCCACTAACCATTCTGCCGCCGCAATAAAGTCGTCAAAAACATTTTGCTTATTCAGCTTAGTTCCGGCCTGGTGCCAGGTTTCGCCATATTCTCCGCCGCCCCGCAGGTTGGCCACCGCATAGATCCCCCCCAGTTCCATCCATACCAGGTTACCCACCGAGAAACTGGGACTCAGGGAGATATTAAACCCACCATAGCCATAGAGCAGGGTGGGTGTTTTTCCGTTGAGGGTAATGCCCTTTTTATGGGTAATAAACAGGGGAATGGAGGTGCCATCCTTGCTGGGGTAGAACACCTGCTGGGTTTCGTATTGACTGGGATCAAAGGCAACCTGGGCCTCCCGAAACAGGCTTTGTGCTCCGGTGACTAGGTTATAGCGGTAGATCCGACTGGGGACCGTAAAACTGGAGAACTGATAGAATGTCTCCGTATCTTCTTTTTTGCCATCGAACCCACCGGCTGAGCCAATGCCTGGCAGTTCCAGGGTGCGCAGGGGCTGCCCTTGAAGATCAAATATTTGGATGGTGGTGTAGGCATCCTTGAGATAATTGACCACAAACTGATGGTTCAGCAGGCTGACGGAATCAAGGGTTTCTGCTGCCTCGGGAATAATCTCCTGGGGTTTGTTGCCCTGGGTTAAATCTAGGGCAATCACCCGACCTCGGGACGCGTCTAAATCTGTTCGGAACCAGAAGGTGGTGCCGGCGCTATCGATCAGGCTGTAGGAGGCTTCAAAGTTGCTAATTAGCTCGATCACCTCACCCTGGTCGGCTTGCAGATCTTGATAAAAAATCAGGTTCTTGCGTTCGGTGCCTCGCCACACAGAAATGATCAGGTAACGGCCATCGCTGGTCACCTGTCCTTGGAAACCCCATTCCTTCTCATCCGGGCGTTCATACACCAGCCGATCCTCGGCCTGGGGCGTCCCTAGGCGGTGGTAAAAGAGTTTTTGGTAGTAGTTAACCTCTTCAAACTGAGAGTCGGCGGCAGGTTCGTCGTAGCGGCTATAGAAAAAGCCCTGGTTGTCGTGGCTCCAGGCTGCCCCCGAAAACTTACTCCACTTCAGATGATCGGCGGTATCCTGGCCCGTTTCAATGTCCCGCACCCGCCATTCTAGCCAGTCCGAGCCGGAGCTGGAAAGGCTGTAGGCCAAGTAGCGTCCATCTTCGCTGATGGCGGTACTGCCCAGGGCAACGGTGCCATCGGCGGACAGGGTATTGGGGTCCAGCAGGACCACCGACTCTGCTTCTAGGAAGGCCTGGGTGTAGAGCACCGCCTGGTTTTGCAATCCGTCGTTCTTGAAGTAAAAGTAGCGGCCCCCCTGCTTAAACGGCACGCTATAGCGTTCATAGTTCCAGAGTTCCGTCAGCCGTTGCCGCAGGGGTTCAACGGTGGGGAGTTCGCCCAGGTAGCCAAAGGTGACTTCGTTTTGCGCTGCGACCCAAGCCTTCGTTTCATCGGAATTGGGGTCTTCGAGCCAGCGGTAGGGGTCGGGAACGGTGGTGCCGTGGTAGGTGTCGGTTTGGTCGCAACGGCGGGTGGAGGGATATGGGAGAGCCATGGGGTAAACGGAAAGCGGCAAGGGCAGAGGGAGGGGGCAGAAGGGAGGGCGGTGCCCGCCAATCCGGCAATGGGCAGGCGGGCGGCGCCGACCAATCCATCGTTTACGGGTAGTTTAACGTTTCAAGAATTAATTGAGTAAACCGGCGGGCGGCTCCAGAGGGACCGCGCAGATTACGGAGGTTTTGGGCCATGGCTTCCAGTTGGTCTGGGTGATTGAGGTAGGTGGAGATGCGATCGCACACATCCCCAGCCGTAATCCGCCCCAGCAGTTCCGGCACCACCTCTTCCTTGGCCCATATATTCGGCCAGGCAAACCGGCGGTTGGTCCGTTGGATGTAGGCAAAGGCCACAGTGTTAATCAATTTTGTCAGCCCGGTACCGACGACGGGCAATTGACAGAGCAATCCCCAAAAACCGTCCCAGGTGCGCATGACATCCAGCTGCTGGGTGGGGAGCAGCACCACCATGGGAACCGCTAGGGACCCCAGCTGGGCGGTATTGGCTCCGACGGTAGTGACGCAGAGGGTACAACGTTTGAGCAAGGTATGGGCGGGGAAGTCGGTCCACAGCCTGACATTGGGACCGTCTTTAATTTGGAAATAGGGGAGACCGTCATCTGGGGTCACCAGCTGGGCATGGGGGCCTTCCATCACCTCAACAGTGGAGTTTTGGGCAGGGTCGGCATACTGGGCCAAAATATTTGGGGTGACGGTAGGAGCAACGGGGATGATGAATTCGAGGGTGGGATGGATTTGGTGCAGTTGTTGAGCAATCGCCAAGGATAACGGCACCCCAGGCCGCAGTTTATCCGGCTTGGACCCTGGCATTAGACCAATGACCTGGGTCCCTGGGGCAAAGGGCAGCTCTGTAATTTCTACAGACTCCACATCCGCCATCAGATCCCCCACCACCGTCAGCTTGGGTTGATACTTGGCAGGAACGTTCGTGCCTGCCTGCATCATGCCAAAGCGGTCTACCCAGTTGAGCCAGCGGGGCTGCCATTCCGCATAAACCACCGTTCGGTAGCCCAGGCGTTTGGCCGCCCACACCGCATAGAGCTGATCGCCACCCAGGAAGACCACTACTCCTTGGCGGTGCCAGGTCCAATCCTCAGCCGTTTTCCCCGACAGGATGAACTGAAAAAAATCCCCTGGACCCTGGACCCGGTCCACTTCCCCATAGGACCTGAGGGAATCGGTTTCGCCGCCTGAGGCATGGGGGCAGGGGGACAACATCACCGACAGCCGCATTTTTTCATGGTCCGGCTCCTGCTGGCGCAGCTGCTGCACCACAGGCTTAACCCAGGTGGAAACTTCGCCGGGGCCATTGGTCAAAATTAGGACATCTACCGCCATCGGTTTATGGGTTCCCAAGGCATTTCAAGGGTCACATTAACATGTCTAAAGGTAGGCCGTGCCCACCCGGAAAACTCCGCTCAGCCAACTGGACTGCTGCATGTCATGGAAAAACGCTAGCCTATATGGGTTATTTCACCTTTCATTGATCCCCGTGACCCAGCCCGCAGCCCTCCGTGATTTGTTAACTGCCGTTGCCCAAGGGCAACTAAGCCCAGATACTGCCTTTGATAAGCTCAAGCATTTGGAGTATCAGTCGGTTGATGATTTTGCCAAGATTGATCATCATCGCCAGCTGCGGACGGGATTTCCGGAGGTGATCTGGGGACAGGATAAGACGGTGGAGCAGCTGGTAAAAATCTTTCAGGCGATGGAGCCGGAGCATCCGGTGGTGATGGCAACGCGCATAGCCCCTGAGGTTTACGGGCAGTTGCAAGAGTTGTTGCCAAATTTACGATATTACGAGATGGCTCGCATTTGTGCGTTGCAGCCAGATGTTGTGGCAACAGACTATCCGGGCACCATTGCCATTCTTACAGCGGGGACGGCGGATCTGCCGGTGGCAGCAGAAGCGGCGGTGACGTTAGAGCTGTCGGGCTTTCAGGTGGAGCGGCTATGGGACGTAGGAGTGGCGGGCATCCATCGGTTGTTGAACAATCGGGCGGTAATTGACAGTGCCGATGTGTTGATTGTTGTGGCGGGAATGGAGGGGGCGTTACCGAGTGTTGTGGCGGGGTTGGCGGACTGTCCGGTGATTGCGGTGCCGACCAGTGTGGGCTATGGGGCTAGTTTTGGCGGGGTGTCGGCCTTGTTGACCATGTTGAACTCTTGCGCGGCGGGAATTGGGGTGATGAATATTGACAATGGGTTTGGGGCGGCGGTGTTGGCGGGGCAGATCCTGCGTACGGCAGCAAGGGTTGGGAAATCTGTTAGAAGCTCAGCTGGTTGATCTATAGTCGATGAACGAGGTGAAGGCCCCAATAAAATTAGTGGGGCCGCTTTGCGAACCCTCCATCAGTTTCTAGAAAAAGAAGACCCCGAGAAAGTTTGGGGTGGCTTGACTAGGACAACAACGCCTGAGGGTGATGTGTTGTGGTTATGCAAGGAACATATAAAAGAGCTTTATCCCACATCTTCGTAGGGGACCCATCCTGGAGTTCCTCTTAGGAGGGGGGGCTGGAGACCCACCCCGGAGCCCCTCCTAGGAGGGGAGAGTTATTGATGAATCGTGCAAGTTTTGGAAGGAGAGCTCTGTGTAGGGGACCCACCCCGGAGATCCTTCTAGGAGGGTTGGGTTGGAGACCCACCCCGGAGCCCCTCCTAGGAGGGGAGAGTTATTGGGTAATTGGGTAAGTTTTGGGAAGAGGGCTCTGTATGAGTTATGTCAATCTTCTGTAAATGCTTTGATGCCTTCAATCACAATTTTGGCAACGGGATGGTCTATGGCCTGGTTAAAGGCTTCAACACTAGATGCTTTGAGGGCTTTTACAGCTCGTGACTTTAGGGTAGTATCCTGCTGAATTTGGGCCAAAGCCTCATCTTTGATTTTACTCTGCCCTTTAGAAGAGTTAGGATTGTACTCTTCCGATAGTTCGTCGAGTAAGGCTTTGATGTCTTGGGCTGCCTGGGCAAGATCTTGATTGTTGATGATCTGGGTACCAATTTTATCACCGTGGACATTGTCACCAATGATGTTATCGCCTGTACCGTACTGGTTATAAGTATTACCCATGGAAGCCTCCTGTGAAATATTAAATGGGAAAAATAAATTAATCGCTTGAGCTGGCGCATGGACTGCATCAATCATAGGCATAGGCACTTTACCCATCATGGGCTGTGTCGCTAACATGTCGTTGAATGGGTCCTGGAATAGTCCCTCATCATTATTATAGTCTCTCCGTTCCGGGCGTTCCTGTCGTCCTGGTCTGATTCGACTGGTCTCGTAGCCAACAGATTGTTGAGGTGGGGGATTGGTCACATCATCAATCAGTCGACGGACGTTTACCATCTGGTAACTTTTTTGACATTGAATCGTCGTTTGACCATCATTCAAAAACTGGATCAATGTTTTAAAAGCATAATCATAGGGATGCTGACTACCATGGCAATTTGTGCAGTTACATGGAATAAATGCTTTATAACCCAGTCGTTCGTAAGAATCATGGATTTTCTCAAGTTCATGGACAACAACGGTAAATAAAGCCTTTTTACTTTTGCCAGAAACACGCAATCGGATTTCACCCTGATGATAATATTCAATAATCTCTGCTCTGGCCATAGCGTCAGTAATAATCACCCCGTTTTTCCATACCAAAGAATCTTCGATTTTTTTATGCATTTCCACAATAAAGCGGGTGAGAATGCCTTTAGGCATAAACTCATACTTAAACCGGAGGATGATATTTTCATTTTCGTCCCAATCGTATTTGGGCTGGCTAATTGATAGCAGGGAAGGGGCAATATAGGTGCCTTTTGCGTTGGGAATTTCATAGCACAGCTTGAACTTCATCATCAGCTGTAGCAGTTCATCCCGCATATCTATATATTTCTCCTCACTCCAGATCTCCATTAGATCTGCATCGGTAAATTGCCCCTGGTTTGCTTGGACTTGTTTATTATCAAATACTTTGTAGGCTGCAGTGGTACCCCATTCTGGATTTAAGATAACCGTCTTTTTGAGGAGTTTATCATCTTGAAAATGTAAGCATACCCCCAGATCATGGAGGTATCCACTCAGGTTAAGCATTTGTTGTCTGTCGGTAAACCCTTGAATTTTACACAGCTCACAGTATTCTTCCACCGTAATGTGATTGCGATTTGCATTTTTACTGTAATTTTCAAGGGCAGACCGTACTTTGACCCAAATACCTGGCAGAACTGTGCCCACATGGGGTAAATCAATTACCTGTTTTTTAATCGCTTCTTTAATGTCAGACAGTCCGCGATTATCAGATAGATTAGTCGATAAGATTTTCTGTAAGTTGGTAAACTGTCCCCTCATCTGACGTTCATTAATCTCGCACTGGCGATCTTGCCTCTCATTTTTGACAATAATCACGGGGCTATTGTCACTGAGCAGCTCAATCACCTTGAGCCAGTAGTAAAAGTCAGTATCTACTTTGCGGGTATCAGCCACCAACACATATAGGGACCGTTTAGTCAGGAAAAACTGATGGGTAGCATGGTAGATTTCCTGTCCGCCAAAGTCCCACATGTTTAAACGAAATGAGTCGTTATCTGGCTGATCAAATTTCCAACGAATAACATCTATCCCTTCCGTAGACTTTTCAGCTTCCTTAAGTTCATATTTTTCATCCTGGATTTTTTTGGCTAGGGATGTTTTACCCGCTCCCCCTTCACCAACCACTAACATTTTAGCTTCAAAAAGCTTGGCAGAAACCGGATCCTGTTGCGCAGAAAAGTAAAAATCTAAAATCTCCTCAGGTTTCTTAGTCGCTTTTGAATCCAGAATTTCCGGTGGAATAGGCAGTGGGTTTCCCTGCAAGTTTAGGGCATCTAACTGTTTAAGAGCTTGAGCAGTTGCAGGCAGCTTATTCAATAAATTACTAGAAAGATTAAGCTTTTTAAGCTTTTTAAGCTGTGGCAACCACTCTGGTAAATTTGTTAGCCGATTCTTACGTAGATCAAGTTCTTCTAGCTCTGACAAATTTGCAAGGCATTGCGGTATCTCAGATAAACTTAAACCATCAAGATCAAGAATTTTTAGGTTAGTTAATTTACCAATACAGTTGGGCAATTCTATAAATTGATTAGTGTGAAGAGAAAGTTCTTTCAGCTCTACCAGCTGTCCTAACCACTCGGGCACCTCAGTCAATTGATTGGCTGATAAGAAGAGTTTTTCCAACTTTGTCAACTGAGCTAGAGCGTCAGGTACTGTGGTGAGTTGATTGGAGCTGAGAAGTAGTTCTTTCAGCTCTACCAGCTGTCCTAACCACTCGGGCACCTCAGTCAATTGATTGCCCCATAAGGAGAGTATTTCCAACTTTGTCAACTGAGCTAGGGCGTCAGGAACTGTGGTGAGTTGATTGGAGCTGAGATAGAGTTCTTTCAGCTCTACCAGCTGTCCTAACCACTCGGGTACCTCAGTCAATTGATTAGTGTCCAGATCAAGTCTGTGAAGCCGGGTTAACTGGGATAAGGATTCAGGAATATTAGTAAGTTGATTGTTACTAACATCAAGCTTTCTCAACTTAGTTAGTTGTCCTATCCACTTAGGTATTGCCGTTAACTTCAGCCCCTGAATGTCTAGAACCCTCAAGTCATCTAGTACTATTAACCACTCTGGTAAATCTGATAGAGGATTTTCCCCAATGTAGAGTTCTCTTAAACAAGGCAATTGACTAATCCACTGGGGCAACTCACTTAACTGCAAACCACCAATTCCAAGAGTTTTCAGATTAACTAGCTTTGCCAATGATTCTGATAATTGATTTAATGGATTTTTCCTTAGGAATAATCCTCTTAAATTAGTTAGATTACCTAAGCAATCAGGTAAGTGATTTAAATTATTGTTATTACAGCCAAGCCACCACAGTTGATCAAGCTGAGAGATCCATTCAGGTATCTCTTCACATCGATTATCGTCAAAGCGAAATGTCCTTAAATACCTAAGATGAGAAACTGCTTCAGGGATCTTCCTGAAATTGTTATCTTCAATAAAAATCGCTTTTAATTTCGTTAAGCTCGATATCGACTCTGGCAACTCCGTCAGCCGATTCCCAGACAAATACAAAGCCTCCAGATTCTCTAACTGCCCAATCTCCTCCGGCAGCTTCGACAAAGAATTACCCTCATCCGTCTCATCCTTACGATTCCATTTTCTTAACTTCAGCACCTTCAGCTGAGTCAGCTTCCCAATCTCTGGCGGCAGTTCCGTCAACCCCTGGCCCGACAAATCCAGCTTTTTCCAACCCTCTTCCGCCGCCCGATCAATCAGTTCCAGCAGTTCAGCACGATCCATAGTAACCAAGGGGGAAATAAACGCCAAGTAACTATCTAAAATTTAAGCATGCTACAAAAGTGCTTAAGCAAAACTTTAGACAGCATATTATTGGTCAAATCTTAACCCTCAATCCCCTAAATAGCCTAATAGCTTTATATTCTTTTTGTTTCCTACTGCTGCCGCTGCACTGAGACATCTCATCAGTTTGCTATTCCCTAAAACCCAGCGTAATGGGTTCTCCTGAATGGCATATTTAGCCCAAAGCATGAAGGTGTTCTTTAAGGGTACCTTATTTTTTATTAAACAGAAACCACCAAAGTTCTAAGCCAATTAACCCCAGACCCACCAGGGTTACCCCCAGCCTCAATCCCAACGACTGATCGATGGACTGAAAATCTCCCCCTGTCGCCATTACCATGGGAGTAAAGGCCACCAACAGACCTAGGCCAAATAAAAGCATTAATAACCAAGATCGAATATTCATAGGTGTATCCCCTGGGGTCTAAACTTTCTCAGCCGGAGGGCATTGGTCACTACAGAAACAGAACTAAAGGCCATGGCAGCCCCCGCAATCATGGGATTCAACAACCAGCCAAAGACAGGATAGAGAATCCCAGCAGCGATGGGAATACCCACCACGTTATAAATAAATGCAAAGAACAGATTTTGACGGATATTAGCCATAGTGGCTTTACTGAGCTGAATGGCAGTAGCAATGCCCATGAGATCCCCTGAGATCAGGGTGATATCACTGGCTGCGATCGCAACATCCGTTCCCGTCCCAATCGCAATCCCCACATCCGCCTGGGCCAATGCCGGAGCATCATTAATCCCATCCCCCACCATCGCCACACCGTTCCCCAGCCGTTTGTCCCTAGATCTACCCTCAGCCTGCAGCTGTTGCACCAGGGCCGCCTTTTCACCAGGGTGAACCTGGGCAAAGTACCGCTGAATCCCCACCGCCTGGGCAATGGCCGCCGCTGTTTGGGGGTTATCCCCCGTCAGCATCACCACCTCTAGCCCCATGCGCTGCAACGCTAAGACAGCCCTAGCCGATGTCGGCTTTAACTCATCGGCAATTCCCAAGAGACCCTCCACCTTGCCATCCACCGCAATCCAGGCGGTGGTCTTAGCCGCTGCGGCCCAGGCCTGTCCTGAAGACTGCAAAGGTCCAGTATCAAACCCTAGGGCATCCATCCAGGCGGCGGTGCCAATGTGGACCCGCTGACCGTGGATAGTGCCCTGGACACCGCTGCCCACCACGGCTCCAAAATCCTCCACTGGGGGTAGGCCGCCCACTCCTTGGGCCTTAGCATAGGCCACAATGGCAGCGGCCAGGGGGTGTTCTGAATTGTTCTCAACAGCTGCTGCTAACCGCAACAGTTTAATCTCATTCCCCTGGGTCGTTTTCCTCACCGTCAGGTAGTTTGTCACCGTGGGATTGCCCTGGGTGAGGGTGCCGGTTTTATCCACCACTACGGTCTTTAGCCGGTGGGCCAGTTCTAAACTCTCGGCATCCTTGATCAAGATCCCATTTTCGGCCCCTTTGCCCGTGCCCACCATAATGGAGGTGGGGGTGGCCAACCCTAGGGCGCAGGGACAAGCAATAATCAACACACCGACGGTGGTGAGCAAGGCCAGGGTGGTATTGCCCGTGAGGTTAAACCACAGGAGAAAAGTGAGAATTGCGATCGCAATCACCACCGGCACAAACAACCCCGTCACCTGATCCGCCAGCTTTTGAATCGGAGCTTTAGACCCCTGGGCCGCCTGCACCAGCTGCACAATCTGGGCCAGCACCGTATCCTTACCCACCCGCGCCGCCCGCAAACGAAAACTCCCCGTTTTATTAATCGTCGCCCCAATCACCGCATCCCCGGCCCCTTTTTCCACCGGCATCGGCTCCCCCGTCACCATGGATTCATCCACCGTAGAGCTGCCCGCCACCACCTCTCCATCCACCGGAATCTTCTCCCCAGGGCGAACCACCACAATGTCACCCACCACCACCGCCTCAAGGGCCATCTCCACCTCTATCTCCACCCCATTCTCCTGGCGGATCACCCTGGCCATGGTAGGCTGCAGCCCCATCAGCTGACGGATAGCATCAGAGGTATGGCCCCGAGCCCGATTTTCCAAATAGCGCCCCAGCAACAACAGGGCAATAATCACCACCGCCGCTTCGTAATACACATCTGGGGCCAACCCCTGGGTCACCAAAACCTGGGGAAACAGCGTCACAAACAGCGAATAGCCATAGGCGGTGCCCGTCCCCAGCACCACCAGAGTATTCATATTGGCAGACCGATGGCGCAACGCTTTCCAAGCACCAACAAAAAAGGATTGACCACACCACACCAGCACCGGCGTTGCCAACACCAGCTGGACCCAGGCATGGTGGAGCACCATAGGCCAACCGGGCAGGGACAGGCCGAGCATAGCAGGCAACATGCCCACCACAAGCACAATGCCAACAACACTGCTCACCACCACCCGCCGCAAGAGAGCCCGCTGTCGCTGTCCTTCGGCCTGGACATCATCAGTCACCCCTAGGGCCAAAGCCTCCACCACCGATGCTTCATAGCCCGCATCGGCCACAGCGGTTTGGATCCTATGGAGGCTAGTGCTCCCCTCGTCGTAGTCCACCCTGGCCTGCTCAGTCGCAAAATTCACTTGGGCCTGATGCACCCCCGGCACCTGCCGAATGGCAGATTCTACCGCATTGGCACAGGCCGCGCAGCTCATCCCCTTTAAAGCCAGCGTCGTTGTCGTCATGGTCGTTACCCCTTACCTCTCGCAGCTACCCGAATTTAGGCAGCTGGTGGATACCCCGCCTTCTCCAAGGCAGCTCGAATCGCTGTTTCTGCGGCTTCCGTTTCAACATCCACCTGCTTAGTTTTCGGGTCAGCCGTCACCGTCGCATTCCCGTCCAAAGCTTTCACCGCATTTGTGATGTTCTTCGCACAGACATCACAGGCCATATTAGGCACCGTTAGCTGGATTGTCATAGGCTTACTCTCAATGAACTATTGCCAAACTACCCCTAGCCTAAACCCTATAGTTGACTAGAGAGTCTAGGGGGTCGATCCCATTCCTGGGTTGAGAATGACCAATAGCCTTCCTACCCTTCATCCGGTAAACAACCCGTTGTCTCTGGAGTCACCAGGACCTTATCCACCCGATTCCCATCCATGTCCATGACTTCCACCGTAAAACCATTCCACACAAACCGATCCGTCGCATTCGGAATGCGACCCAACTGATGAATCACCAATCCCCCTAGGGTGTAGTAACTGGCGGTTTTATCAGAAAAATCCCCCAGCCCCAGACAACGATGAACATCCTCCATACTCATCAAACCCTCCAGCAACCAAGAGCCATCCTCTCGTTGCCGGGGGTGATCCATCGGTTCATCCAGGGCTGGGGCATCTCCCACCAGGGCCTCAAGAATATCCCAGAGGGTAACCAGGCCCTGAATGATGCCATATTCATCCACAACGAGGGCGGTATGTACCCGTGAGCGTTTGAACTGTTCAAGCAGAGGTAGCGATCGCGAAATTTCTGGAATCACCAAGGGTTGTTCCAAACCCACGGTCAAGTCCAGGGGCTGATCATGAAGGGCTCCGGCGAGCAGGGAATTCACACTGATAAATCCCAGATTATTGTCTAAAGTGCCCTGACAGACAGGGAGACGGCGATAGTGACTACCGATGACTTTGCTCTGATTTTCCTCAGCTGTGTCCTCCAAATCGAGCCAGAGAATTTCTGGTCGTGGAGTCATAATGGACGAAACCGGCCGATCCCCCAGCCGAATCACCCGCTCCATAATTTCCCGCTCAGCCACCTCCAGGGTGCCTGCCTCCGTACCCTGCTTAATAAAGGCACGGATTTCAGCTTCGGTAACGCTGGGACTATGGTCGGCCTCAATATTCAGCAGCCGAACCACTAAATTCGTCGAAAAACTAAGCAGAGCAACGATGGGAGCGGCCAGTTTTGACAACGTGGTCATGGGCCGAGCAATCACCTTAGCAATCGCCTCGGGCATGGTGAGGGCCAGCTGCTTGGGCACCAGTTCACCCAAAATCAGGGATAGATAGGTGATGGTAGCCACCACCAGAATAAAGGCGAGCTGCTCGGCATAGGCGGCGATGGGCGGGACCTGGCTTAAGAATTCGGCCACCGGTCCCGATAGGGCTGGCCCCCCAAAAGCACCACTAAAAATGCTGATTAAGGTAATGCCCACCTGCACAGTGGAGAAAAAGTTATCGGGACGTTGGGATAACTTCAGGGCCACTTGGGCGTTGCGATCGCCCCTGATGGCCGACTGTTCCAAACGAACCTTGCGAGCTGAGACGATGGCCAGCTCAGACATGGCAAAAATGCCATTGGCAATGATTAACGCCAGAACGATGAGGATATTAGTGAGCATAAGGCCTAGGGAGCAGCTGAGTAGTTATCGTACTACTAGCCTATGGCCTTATGCTCACTAGTGCTGATAGCCCACTTGCCCTACTCCACGCTTGGGGAATGTCAACGGCGAACGAGCAGCCTTGCTCCTATAGTGGGGCCGCACTGAGTTTTCAACCCAGCGTGGGTTTCAGCTGCATCACCAACGTGGGGGCAAGATCTGAGATGTCGTTGTTTGGCCAACGAGTGACTCTATTATCCTCAGAGCCGTAATCCTGAGCCGCTCTATCCTGAGCCGCGTTCTGAATGTTGTAAGAAGTAACGAACAATAGTCAACTATAGCCAAAGATGTCCTAACTATAGGACATTGATCAGAGCCAGTGTGCTCGGGCCACCATGCGTCGCTAGCCCAGTTGCACCATACTCATGCATATCAGGTAGCGTGATCCAACATGTTAGATATTGAATTTTTTAGCGGCGATAAGCAACCCATGTGCCGAGTAGAAGTAGCCGACACGTTTTTACTCTGGCTAGCGCGCACTGACTTTGCCCGGATTGGCGAAGAAACTGCTACGGACCTATCGATTAATGGTGAGTCCTTCACCTTGCCCCTAGTGCCGTTAGCCCCCTTAACCCGAAAGACGTTTATCGAGTTTTTTACCGAAGCGGTGGTGATCCATACCAAGGAAATACTTTTACAGTTGGATCAAAATAGTCCCCAGACTGAGCTAATTTATCGGCTGAAAAAGCTCATTGAGCTACTGGATTGCCTGAAAAATGAAGAGTACCAGTATTTGCAGCGGGTTTAAGCTGGGCTGGGCCACATCCCCTATAATGACCTGTCCGGAGAATGGGACGATGCTCGTGGAGATCCGCATAGAGTCGGTATGAATCTTCAGGAGATGATCTAATGTATGTAGTCACCAATCGAATTCTGCAACCATCAGCTCCGCCAGAGGAGCGCTTTGGGACGACGTTTAATCCTATGGGTCCCAATGAACTGAGGCTGGCGGAAGCTAAAAAAATTGGAAATCGTTGGCAGGTTGATATTTTGAGTGACCGCGTCACCTACAACGGTGAGCAGATGTGGGCCAGCGAAGCTGCATTCCTAAAAGCACAGAAGCGGATGTGTCAGAATCATACCGATGCGCTGTTTTTCGTCCATGGGTTTAATACAGACTTCAATAATGCCCTGGAAAGTGCCTATCGCATAGAACAGCTCTATAACCTGGAGGTGATTCTTTTCACCTGGCCCTCCAATGGTGGCGGTACGATTGATGGACTGTCTAGCTATCAAGATGATAAGCGAGATGCGGTTTTGTCCATTGGGGCGTTGGACCGATGCTTTGAAAAGCTGGCCGCTTACTTTATAAAATATGCGGACCAAGCCTGTAAACGAAGGTTTAACCTGGCGCTGCACAGCATGGGAAATTATCTCTTTAAGCGGTTGTTGGAATCTTCGATTTATCAGGGAGAGACACTGCTGTTTGACAATATTGTCATGCTGGCTGCTGATGTGAATAATGAAGGCCATGCCGACTGGGTGGATCGGGTACGTTTTCGCAATCGGTTGTTTATTACCATCAATGAAGATGATGCGGCCTTGGCAGCATCTAAGGCTTTGGCTGGGGATGAACAAAAGGCTCGGTTGGGCCATTGGTCACGGAATTTGAGCGCCCGCAATGCGACGTATTTGGATTTTACCGACTCGGCGAATATTCAAGCGCACCATAATTATTTCTCGGATGATAGCGCATTGCAGAATGAGAGAATTAAGGAAGTCTTTAAACTGGCCTTTAGCGGCGAGAAAGCAGAACGTGGCTTGGCATTTGATGCGGGGACCGGGGCCTATCGGATATTGTAAATGCCAGTCCAACCATAGATGATGGCTGAGCAAAGCTATGGGGTCTAGCCAACTGCTGAATGTATTCAGCAGTTGGCTAGACCTCTCTTCAGCCCCTACTAATAGGCAGTTTGGAATTGATTCCCTTGCCACAGCTGATAAATCAGCCGTTCGAGCTCGGGGGCGAGGACTGAAATAAAGGTACCAGATTCAGCATTGGAGCTATTTGCCATCCAGGTACCCTTGAGGCTGACTTCAACGCATTCCTCATCGGCGGGGGTTAGGTCAATGGTGTCTGTGGTGTCGGTTTTTAGCATGGACTCGAGACAAGTCATACCCAGCGTCTCCACAGGTAGCAAAAAGCTGGCCCGACTGGGCTCTAAATGAAAGGGTTCACCAATACTCATGGCTAACATGACTCGTTGGATGGCAACCACATCTGAGGATGCAGCAATCGTTTCGACAAATAAGCCGCAATCTGTATAGTTCAGCTTCAACACAGCTGACAATCTCCATGGATGAGTAGATCAGTTACATGCCAGTGGGGGCAACGGTTGTGCCGGTTCTCAATATAGAAAGATGGGCCAAGGCGATGACGGGTGAGGGGGGAAGCACTGTGGGCATAGCTCACCAGACGATCGTTTGCGTCCTAAATTTCTAAATCAACACCGCACATTAAGCTATCTGCTTTCTACAGCAATTTTCTGCAAAATTACTGATTGGATAGTTCGGGGCCTTGGGGCGTCGTCTGAGTTTGATCAGCCTAGCCCGGAGACGCATGGGCTCCGGAAACTCCAGGGTGGGGTTGTGCGATCGCATCTGCCAGATTTTTCCGATCAGCTCTAGGAGTCCGACTTGGCCCGTGACTAACGGCACAGTTGCTCGCTTTAGGTTAATTCGTGCCATGGTATGGATAGTTCTTGGCAAAGAGGATAAGGGACGATTGGTCAGCAATACGTGTATGTACGGGTGTAATGACAGGGCTAAGCAGGTTGAAAGCCCATTTTTTACAATTTTTGTAACCGTCCCTTGGTCAGCAATACGTATATGTACGGGTGTAATGCCAGGGCTAAGCAGGTTGAAAGCCCATTTTTTACAATTTTTGTAACCGTCCCTAGGGTGACTGATGAATTTTAAAATTTGGTTAGGCACCGGAAACGCGATAGAGATTGGCTCGTCCCCGCTTGCCCATCAGCTCGATTAAACTTGCTTTCCGGAGAAAGTACACCATCTTCTGGGCCAAATCTCTCCTCATGGTCGCTGCTTCTGCTAAATCTTGGGTTGTAAATAACTCCAGCCCCTGGGGCAGAAACCCTAACCAATCTGCCGAGGTGGCGAACAATCGCTGGTCCACAACCTCCAGCAATCGTCGCTCTTCAGTGCACCACCCACGCCGGCGCCACCTACGTTTGTCATGGTGTCGCCGCACCTCCTCTTCCTTAATTAACAACACCTCCAGAGAAAAATTTAGATGGGATGCCAACAGGGGAAGACTCACCATTTCCCGAAACACATCCTCCATCCGTCCCCTTTTGGGTGATTTGCGGCGATGGCTGATCTGCCCCTCTTCCTTAGCTAGCTTAATGATCCATTTCTCCTGGGCAATGGGATAGATCAACCGCACCTGATGTGAACCTAGGAGTTTTGTCAGTTTTGGTTTAATGGATGAGAAATTACCCGTCTGGATTTCTAGCAACTGATCATTGCGGACAATATCAATGACAAACCCATCCAGGGCGACTTCCAATTGATCCCCCGGCTGGCTATACCATGCCTTGAGGGATGCATGGAGTGGTTTTTCATTGAGTAGTCCAATCCCTGGCATTGCAATCCGTACGATGATTGTTTTCGGGTGTCTAATATCCTAGGCTCCCATGGGATTTTACTGCATCATTTGATGGTCCTAAAAACGTAAAGATTCAGGGGGGTCAGTCTCCTTCAGGGATCAATGAAGGTGCAGGAGAACCATGTCGAGAGGCTTTTAACGCATCGGTCAGGAAGTCAAAGATCGAGCGTTTCTGAGCCTTTAAGCTGGTAA
>NZ_JAYGIG010000133.1:0-42590 GCF_034932105.1 Leptothoe sp. PORK10 BA2
CGTCGCCTCCCAGTCTGCTTTTGGAACCTTAATACCCGCAATTTCGATGGCTTCGCTCATACTCACAACTTAGCAAAGATTGAAGCACTGACACCCTAAGTTTTCTTTAACTTCCTGGGACGGTTACTTAGATTCGGACCTAGAATTTGACTTTTCGACCGATCATTTTGAGCGGTGACGGATGTTAAAACTGGTCCTATGACATTAAGTCGCCACGAAATAAAATTATCGACCAAGAGTCTGTAACTGGATCTAGACCTTTTGGGGTGCTGGGTGGATGGCCCATCGTTTAGAATGCAACCCTGGCTTAGCATTCTGTGAGTTCGGTGGCCCATGTTCCGATGGCAATTTTTACGACAATTTCTACTCCGAGCCACGGTGGGCGGTGTCCTATGTTTAGGCAGTTGCAAGGCACCGGGGACGATGCCACCGAGTCCGATGGACAGTCGTTCCGAGGCGACCATTCCGATCACCCTGTCGGCGGCGGCGAGTCTGCAGGATGTTCTGATTCCCCTCGAGGCCGCGTACCAAGATCTGGAGCCAGCAGTCGAGATTACTTACAATTTTGGGTCGTCGGGTTCCCTGGCTCAACAGATTATCCAAGGAGCTCCGGTGGATGTGTTTCTCTCTGCCTCCCCAGAGTGGCTCGATACCCTGGAAACCCAAGGGCATCTACTACAGAATTCCCGGCAGGCCCTGGTGAACAATTCGATGGTGTTGGTCGTACCCCACGATCCTCAGGGCCAAACGGTTAATGGTCAGACGGTCACTGGGTTTCAGGATCTGTCTCGGGCGCATCGCATTGCCATGGGTGAGCCGGAGAGTGTGCCCGCTGGAGCCTATGCCCAGGAAGTGTTGATGACGCTGAACCTGTATGAGGGTCTCAAGCCCAAGTTAGTCTTTGGCAAAAGTGTTCGCCATGTGTTGGCCTATGTGGAGACTGGAAATGTTGATGCGGGCCTAGTGTATGGGACGGATGCGTTGATATCCCAGCGGGTTGAGGTGGTGGCGACGGCCCCTGACCATAGTCATTCGGCCATTACCTATGGAGCGGCTGTGGTGAATGGCCGGGCCCAGACGGCGGCGGCCCAGGACCTGGTGCGGTTTCTGGGTAGCGCTGCGGCGTTAGACATTTTTGAGCAGCATGGGTTTGTTGCGGTGGAGTCGGACGGTTGAGTAGAGCGTTTGAATAGGGCAAATGACACAATCAAGGGTGCCCCCGTGAGTTTGTTCCTATGCCCACCGATCTGTCCCCCCTATGGATTTCTCTGAAAACGGCCTTTGCGGCCACTTTGTTGGCGCTGAGCCTGGGGGTGATGGCCGCCCGCTGGGTATTGGGGCATAAAATGCGGGGCCTGCTGGACGGCATCTTTACGTTACCCTTGGTGCTGCCTCCTACGGTGATGGGTTTTTTGTTGCTGTTACTGTTGGGCCAAAATAGCCCAGTTGGTCAGGGGCTGAAGGCCCTGGGGATTTCCTTGATTTTTACCTGGGCAGCCACGGTGATAGCGGCTACGGTGGTGGCTTTTCCATTGATGTATAAGACGGTTTTGGCGGCGTTTGAACAGATTGATCCGGCGGTGGTGAGTGCAGCTCGTACCCTGGGGGCAACAGAATGGCGATTGTTTTGGCAGGTGCTGTTGCCCCTGGCTTGGCCGGGGATTGTGGCGGGAATTATTCTCAGTTTTGCTCGGGCTCTGGGGGAATTTGGGGCCACTCTCATGGTGGGGGGCAGCATTCCTGGGGTGACCCAGACGATGCCCATTGCCATCTTTTTTGCGGCGGAAGCGGGCAAGATGGGGGTGGCGTTGGCCTGGGTATTGTTGATGGTGGCGATCGCGTTGGGGGGCATGGGGGTAATGGTGCACATCACCAGCTCTAGCCAGAGGCAACGGCATTATGGGTGGATAAAACGGTGGTTCGACTGGGTTTATTTTGGGACCGACCGGGCAAAAATGGCAGATTTTCCAACCCGGCAGAAATGGTCAGACCGTCCCCTAGAGCCTGAATTGTTAGTGGATCTGGAGAAACCGTTGCCGGGGTTTTCCCTAGCGGTGGGGTTTAAGGCTCAGGCCTTGCCCCTGGGGGTGTTGGGGGCTTCGGGGGCGGGAAAAAGTATGACCCTGCGGTGTATTGCGGGGTTGGAGACGCCGAGGCAGGGCCGCATCGTGCTGAATGGTCGGGTGCTGTTTGATGGGGCGACGGGGGTGAATGTGGGGAGTTGCGATCGCAACATCGGCATGGTGTTCCAAAACTATGCCCTCTTTCCCCACCTCACCGTGGCCCAAAATATTGCCTTTGGCATCCAGCCCGGCCAGCCCCGCTCTCCCCTCGTCCACCAATGGCTGGACATGCTCGAACTGGCGGGCTTGGACCACCGCTATCCCCACCAGCTCTCGGGGGGGCAGCAGCAGCGGGTGGCCCTAGCCAGGGCGCTGGCTAGATCGCCGGATATTCTCCTGTTGGACGAACCCCTATCTGCCTTGGATACCTATCTCCGCAGCCACCTGGAAACCCTACTCCACAGGGCTCTCTCCCAATATGGCGGCGTCACCCTATTCGTCACCCACAAGCTAGAAGAAGCCTACCGCCTCTGTCCCAATCTGTTGGTCCTGGCCAACGGTCAGATTGCCGCCGCCGGTACCCGAGAAGACATTTTCCATCATCCCCCCACCCTGGAGGTGGCCCGAGTCACCGAATGTAAAAACTTTTCCCAGGTCCGCCTGTGCCCAGAGCAGGGCTCAGACCATTATTCTGTCGATGCCCTAGACTGGGGCTGCAGACTCCAGGTGACTACACCCCCGCCAGCAGATGCGGGCCACATCGGTGTGCGGGCCCACCATATCCAATTTCCCTCGGATCTGGAGCCTACCAATACGTTTCCCGGCTGGTTAGCCAGGGCCAGCGAAACCCAGCATCGGGTCACCCTCTATCTCAAGCTCCATGGCCCGCCCAATTCTCCCCAGGACTATCACCTGCAAGCGGAAGTCTACCGCGATCGGTGGCAACAGCTGCAACAGCAGCCCCTGCCCTGGCCCATTCAGCTGCCGCCTCCAGCGGTGATTGTCATGCCCCGTTAATAGCTAGGTCTCCCAGGTCTCCCTATACTGAAAACTGTTCATCTCCCCAAAATTCACCCCCCAGCAGATCTAATGCCCACCCTCACCCACGATCGGGATGCCTTTAGCCAAGGGAAACCTCTGTGGTCCCGTGGAATCGCACAACCCGCTGTTGAATTTGGTCCCATCCCCTTGTCCGTCATCGCCGGGCAGGTGCCTGCCGATTTACACGGTAGTCTCTACCGCAATGGGGCCGGCCAGCTGGAGCGGGCCGGTCAGCTGGTTGACCATTGGTTTGATGGCGATGGGGGCATCCTGGCCATTCACTTTTCCCAGGGTGGGGCAACGGGGCTATATCGCTATGTCCAAACCCAGGGGTTGCAAGCAGAGGCTGCCGCTAACCGCTATCTATATCCCGGCTATGGTAAACCGGCCGCCGGGCCATTCTGGCAACGGCTGGGGACCCAGCCCAAAAATGCGGCCAATACCTCCGTCCTCGCCCTCCCCGACAAACTGCTCGCCCTTTGGGAAGCGGGCAATCCCCATGCCCTGGACCTAGACACCCTAGACACCGTCGGCTTAGATGATCTGGGCAGCTTGTCACCCCATCAGCCCTATTCCGCCCATCCCAAAAGGGATCCCCAGACGGGGGACATTTATAACTTTGGGGTGGTGTTGGGGCGGCGCAGTTATATTCAGCTGTATCGCAGTGATGGGACGGGTCAGATCCGCCAACAGGGTCAGATTCCCCTGCCTCGGACCACCTTAGTCCATGATTTTGTTCTGGCCGGTCCCTATCTTGTTTTCCTAGTCCCACCTGTGGTTTTATCCCTGTGGCCCATTCTGTTCCAGAACAAGGGCTTTAGTGATGCCATGGGGTGGCGGCCCCAGTACGGCACCCAGGTGATTGTGGTGGATCGTCAGACCCTGGAAGAAGTCTCCCGTTTTGAAACTGATCCCTGGTTTCAGTGGCACATGGGCAATGGTTACCAGGGGGCCGATGGAGCGGTGGTGATTGACTATAGCCGCTACGACAACTTTGATACTAACCAGTGGCTGAAGGAATTTGTCACCGGACATCCCACCACACCGGCCACAGGGCGATTATTTCGACTGCGGTTGGATGCGATCGCATCCAACATCCTTTCCAACGAACCCCTATCTGACCTGGAAGGCGAGTTTCCCATTGTCCCGCCCCATGCGGTGGGTCATCCCCACGATGCTCTGTTTTTCTGCCATAAGTCTCAACCCAAAACCGAAGAATACTTTGACGGCATTGGCCGGTTAGACCCGAACAGTGGTGCTCTGGACCTGATGACGTTTGCCCAGGGTTGTTATCCCAGCGAGCCCACCTATGTGGCCAAGGCCCAAGGCTCTGGTTGGATTCTCACCGTTGTCTTCGATGGTCATCGGGACCAAAGTACCCTCCAGATTTTGTCAGCGGACAATTTGGCGGCAGGCCCCGTCTGTGTTTTAGCCCTGCCGGAAGTCATTCCCTTTGGCTTTCATGGTACTTGGCAATCCAAACCGTCAAGCAATAGTTAAAAACTCGTCGATGATCAGGGTTCTGAATCGATTTTTGCGAAAATTTAGCCCATCAATCCCAAGTCATGAATTTGTTGCTTAACGGTCCCTTGGCACCTAGCTATGGGTGCCAAGGCCGCCGCTGCACAGTTAAACTACCCGTCCTTTAGCCAACCAGATCTGAGTATTCACAGGAGACCTGGCTTGGGTCAACATCGCTTTAAGTTGATCCCCTTCCAACACATCTTCCGTCAACAGGGTTTGGGCCATGGAGTCCAACAGATCCCGATTCAGCATGAGTACGGATTTAGCCACCCCATGGGCTTGATGAATGGACTGTTTGACCAACCGATCAATCTCTGCTGCCACCTCGCCACTCATGGGACGGCGGGTGGTATCGCTGCCGAGAAACTCGGACTGGGTCTTGGCAAAGGCAATGGGCCCTAGGTCTGGGGCCATGCCATACTGGGTAACCGCCCGCTCCGCCAGGTCCGTCGCCTTCTGAATGTCGTCACTGGCCCCGGATGATACTTTGCCAAACACCACTTCCTCTGCGGCCCGACCGCCCAGTAGGGTGGCCAACTGCCCCCGCAGTTCATCCTCTAGCATCAGATAGCGGTCTTCCTCCGGGGTTTGCATGGTGTAGCCCAGGGCTCCTTTCCCACGGGGAACAATGGAGATTTTGGAGACTTGGGTGCCACCGGGCATGAGGGCTCCGACAATGGCATGGCCCACTTCGTGGTACGCCACGGTTTTGCGCTCGATGGGGGAGAGAATGCGCGATCGCAACTCTAATCCAGCCACTACCCGCTCCATGGCTTCTCTAAAATCGGCCATGATGACGGCCTGACGGTTATGGCGGGCGGCCAGGAGGGCGGCTTCGTTGATCAGGTTAGCCAGGTCGGCCCCAGTGAAGCCTGAAGTTTGGGTTGCGATCGCGCCCAAATCCACATCCTTCGCCACCAATACCCCTTGAGCATGCACCTTTAAAATCTCCAACCGACCACTGCGGTCCGGCCGATCCACCAGTACCTGACGATCAAACCGGCCCGCCCGCTTCAGCGCAGGATCTAAAATCTCAGGTCGATTGGTCGCCCCGATGAGAATTACCCCGCTATCGCCATCAAACCCATCCATTTCCGTTAGCAGCTGGTTGAGGGTTTGTTCCCGCTCATCATTGCCCCCATTGGGATTGCCCCCACTGCGAGACTTCCCAATAGCGTCTAACTCATCAATAAACACAATACAGGGAGCCAGCTTCTTTGCCTTATTAAACAGATCCCGAACCCGAGAGGCCCCCACCCCCACATACAGCTCCACAAATTCTGACGCCGCCACGCTCAAAAATGGTACATTAGCCTCACCCGCAACGGCCTTAGCCAACAAGGTTTTACCCGTTCCCGGTGGCCCCACCAGCAGCACCCCCTTAGGCAGCTTTGCACCAATCTTGCGATACTTAGCACCATCCTTCAGAAAATCCACCACCTCTTTAAGTTCTTGCTTAGCCTCATCCACCCCCGCCACATCGGCAAAGGTAACAGCCGTTTTCTCACCCTGTCTGGTTCTAGTCGGGGTAGGGCTATAGGTTCTCGCCTTAGTTTTACCCGTCCCCATCGCATCAGCACCAGGACTGGTTTTGAGCAACCAAGCCAGAGTACCCATCAGAGCTCCACTGGACAGCAGCAATGCCATTAAGCCCGCCACAGCACCAGTGTTATCCACCGGAGCCACCACATCAACCTGATACCGGCGCAACAGGGCTGGAATATCATCGGTATTGTCCGCTGGCCTAGTGGTGTAGAAGCGCTTAAATCCAAAGTCAGGCTTGAGGATATAGTCAATTCGCTCAGGCCTGAGCGTCACCCGCTGCACTTTCTGAGCTTTTACCTGCTCTAAGAATGTACCGAAGGTGACGTGGGAAATAGTTGCTGTCTTCATGGGTGTTGTCTCTTACTGGGCTGCTCAACAACCCAATTATGTCCGGATACATTTTCAGAAAAAAGGTGAGATCACCCCACCCCCCGCCAGCCATTTTATCAACTCAAAAGATTCCCGTACGGCTCTCCCAACCCATTCGTTCGGTTTACCCCAGGCATGAGTTCCCTATACCCACAACAAACCATCACAACAGTGTTTAAACCGAACCAATCCGGAGGATTACCCCCCTTAACCAAGTCCAGTTTGAGAATCAAAGTCCCTCTCCCCCCGGGAGAGGGATTTAGGGTGAGGGAAATTTTAGGTTCTAACCCACCCTACAGGCAGCAAGCTAAACCCCCAGCCCCTCTCCCAGAGAGCGCCCACAAAGCGTCTCCAAAGGAGACAGCATCAAAGTCCCTCTCCCCCCGGGAGAGGGATTTAGCGTGAGGGCACCCCCAGATCTCCAGCTAGACAAGCCTTAAAAACATCACAGATCAGTTCAGCCAATTGGCCCATAACCATAGTCCATCCAGGATCTCCCCCGCAGAATGCATGGACTTTGCCGGATGGGTTTCCCGAACCACCGATCAAGATAGACCACAAAAACCCTACAAACTGTGCAACAAGCTCAACAGCCTCTGCCTAAGGCTCAGCAAATTTATCCAGGTTACTCAGCCCAAAACCTTGTTGCATAACCTGCGGGAAACAAAAACAACACAGCTAGGGAATGTTGTGTTGGAATAGAAAGGCAAGAGTAATGTTGTTGGTCCTCGGAGAGATTTTCAATGCCACGTTCCAACCGTCGCAAGCCTCAGAGAAAGAAAGAGCAAACACAACTACAACGATCATTTCAATCCTTAACCAAACCATGGCCCCAACCATGGCCCCAAAAATTGTCTACCCATTGGCCAAGTAAACCATGGCCCCCAACCCAAGAGCCCACCTGGAGCTTAGTGGCCGCCGGTTGGGGGTTGGCCGCTTTGGGGCTGCTACTGTTTATGGGCACAAAGGTTCAAGCTTCAGCCTCCGATCCCCAATCTGAATGTCAGCAAATTATTCAGTCCAATGTCGTCCTGTCCCGTGAACAGTTGGCCGAGTTGCTCACCATTCCTGAGCGCTCCGCTGAGCAGCGTTTCCCCTACTTTTTCAGTGGCAACGGTAAGCAGCGTTTCGAACAAGACCATCGGCACATATCAATTTTTTCTGTCCCAATTATAGGCCCGTTTCTTTTTGCTACGTCAAGGCCGGATATGGGCTATTATCCACAGTTTCGAAGGGCGCAGGCATTGACGACCCAGGGAACTATGCTTTTTCACCGACGGTGACTAGGTATAGGGCCGCTTCCGTTTCACCATCAATCCCTAATAATTCATTCAGGGGATCATCCAAGAAAGCCCCAATGCCGCATACCCCTAGCCCCAAGGCTGTAGCAGCCAAATATAGATTCTGTCCCAGGTGGCCTGCCTCCATGAGAACATAACGATAGGTGCGCTCGTGATATTTCCAGCGGGTGCGTTGAAAAATACCTGAAACAACAAAACAAACCTGAGCTTCACCCAGAAAATCTTGACTCAGACCAGCTTTAATTAATGGCTGGCGCAGATCGCCAGCTTTTACCAGTTCTAACTGGTGGGTTTGGATGGCGTGGTGATAGAGACCTGGTTCTAAACCATCTACTCGGTGGACAATGGGATAAATCTCTAAGGGATATAGGGCTCCAGATGAGGGCACTGTGCGAAACTCTCGTTCATCCCAGGTAATTCCTTGGGTGAGAAACAGTAGCTGGGAAAGTTGGCGCAGAGCCATCTGACGCTGGGTGTTATACCGACGATGTGAGCGTCGACTGGTGATGGTGACAGCTAAGTTTAGAGCTGTTATTGATGCCAGATCGGCAGACTCAACCTTAGGTAAATCTATTTTCTGGACATCTGGATAGGTCTTGTAGAGGGAAGGTACTTGGCCCCAGTTGAGCACAGTGGCAATAGTCTCGCCATAGCCTGGTTGGCTCCACTTGTGGTAGAGCAGGCCAATATCTTGATTACTCTCGGAGAGATTAACGGTGTCACGAGGGGGGACAAAATGATCAAAGCCGATGCCAGTGGCGATGGCCAGCATAAACAACAGCAAATTCCGTCGTCCGTTGCTTGGGGAGATAGATTTCGGAACGGTAGACGATGGTTGGTCTGTAGTCTGAAGAGTTATGGGTTGCTGAGTGCTGTTTTTAACGGATAATGGCCCAGAACGTTCTCGAAAACGATTACGTACAAAGGCTTTGACCCTTGCCCAGGTTTGAATGAGGTGGGTAGAAGCTAGGGCCACCCAAAAGTACCCTACCTGACTGTGAAAGCCAAAGTGATGCAGCCCCATGGTATCGGCGATCAGCCCAGTGATAAAGACATAGAGGCTACTGCCCACCAGCAGGGTAATCACCACATAGTCAAGATCGCGCCGTTTTACTAGTGCCATAGGCCCTCACAAGGTAAGCATTTTAGAAAGAAAACTAACTGGCTGAGACTTTCGTTCTTTTTCACGATAGCGAACCAAAGCTTTTTCTATAGCGTCAGGTGCAAGCCCTTAATAGGTTCGGATGTTTCCCCTATCGTCCTGGGAACGGCTTGCTTACACTAGGAAAAACGACTGGGTGAAAGGCAATGGTGCAGTTGAAACGATGGCAGTGGGTGGTGCTGGCCCTGCCCCTAGTGGCCGTCGTGGTTTTTATCATGATTTTGGCTGGCTTTCAGCTGCGTAGCTGGGGGCTCACCTGGGTATGGGCCGTGATTTTGCTAGTGTTTGTGGGTTGGCGGTGGCTGCTGGTGCACTGGACTAAACCCCGTGAAATTGACCGCATTGTCACCGCTATCAAGGCCGAACTCACCTCAGTGACCGCCAATGGTGCGGACAATCAAGCCTTAGAGACATCATTGCAACCCATTTTGACAGAGGCCCGTGAAGACCCGCCCGTATGGGATGACTGGGCAGCTTTTTGGCAACGGTGCCAGAGCATTGTGGCCACAGTGGCCCACCACTACCACCCCGAGGTGAAGTATCCACTGCTCAATATCTACGTCACCCAGGCCTATGGACTGATCCGGGGGACGGTGGATGATATGGACCGGGCCATGACCCAGTTGGCTCCGGTGCTAAACCAGGTCACCGTGGGCCAGGCCTATGAAGCTTATGAAATCTACCGCAAGCTGGAACCTTCCATGGGGAAACTGTGGCGGGCCTGGAGCTGGGCCCAGTGGTTAATGAACCCAGCGGCGGCGGCGGCGAAGATGGCCAGCCAGAAAATCAGCACCCAGGCTAACCAGCAATTATTAGTTAACCTCAGCCAGCTGCTGCGGGAAACGGCCCTGCGCAATTTGGCCCAGCAAACGGCCACCCTCTACGGGGGGGATACCCTACCGGCGATTTTTGCCACAGACCAGGCTAAGGCGTCAGAACCAGGGGCCAAAACCGCTACGCTCCAATCCATTTTAGCCACCGCTACTCCTGCTAAAACCGTTGAACAAAAGCCGGTTTCCTTGATGTTGGTGGGGCGGACGGGGGCAGGGAAAAGTAGTCTGATCAATACCTTGTTTAAAACTGAGTTGGCGGAGGTGGATGTATTACCCAGTACGGATAAAATCCGTCAGTACCGCTGGCAGCTGGACACTGGGGAAGTGTTGAACCTGATTGATTCCCCTGGTTACGAACAGATCGAGCGGGGGGATTTTCGAGATTTGGTCCTGGACCAGGCGGCTAATGCAGACTTGTTGGTGCTGACGACACCAGCCCTGGACCCCGCATTGCAAAGTGACAAAACCTTTTTGCATGACCTAAAAGCCGCTGAGCAGCATCCTCCCACGGTGATTGCCCTCACCCAGGTGGATCGCCTGCGGCCGGTGCGGGAATGGCAACCGCCCTACGATTGGCAAACGGGACAGCGCCCCAAGGAATCTGCCATTCGAGATGCCGTCGCCTATCGAGTAGAGACCTTGGGACAATCGGCTGGGACCGTGGTGCCTCTGGTTACATATGATGGGGACAGGGCGGCTTGGAATGATGAAACCCTGGCCCTCAAGCTAGTGGAAACGTTGGGAAATGCAAAACAATATCGGCTGGCCCGATTTCTCACGAATCAAACAGCTCTGGCCAAAGCGGCGGCTAAACTGATTGATCAATACACGTTCCAAATGACCACCACCCAGGGGGTGACCGAACTGCTCAAGAGCCCTATCCTGCGTTACATCTCGCGGATGATGACGGGCTCAGATCTATTGGCAACGGTACTGATGGAAAAAATCCCGGTGGAGCAGGTGCCGGTGGTGATCGGTAAGCTGCAGCTGGCCTATGACCTGTTTAACCTATTGGCCAAGGAGGAGAGCACCTTTGACCTGGCGATGCTCTGGCCCACGTTACTGAATAATGATGCTCCACCAGAACACAATGCTTGGGCCTTTGGCCATGCCCTGACGGCCTATTGGCTGGGGGAGACGACGCAGTTGGCTAAGGCGTTTGAACGGTACTTGCAAGCCTATGGGGAAAGGAAAAAATAATGTTAGCTACGGCATACGGGTATTCAATATGCGCGTTGTTCATGAAAAATTGATTTATCTTTAATGTCCTTGAACTAAAGAATATATGAAGCGTCAGTTTAATTCGCTACAGTATGGGTAGCAAATGTGAGGATTTATTCATTTTTGCCCACATCTACCAACCCATATTCGTTCAACTTTAGGAATGGCCTAGGCTTTTCCCATCAGGGTGCGACTTAAATTTCACATATAAATTGTATTGCATAAGTAATTTACTGTTAAGTTCTTATGGGTCCCATTGGGCAGCCATGTCTATTGTGGTCCGATGAATCTAGCGATGTTGTCAGCCCTGTCTGCCAGCTCCAAATATCCATGAGGTGTCAGTTAATCATCATGGGTGACCCATGGTACTTGTTGACTATATAAATAATCGAATAATTGTGGGAGAGATAATCTCAAATGAGATAGCTCATCTTTCAGGCGTTATCAATCCACTTGTTAATATCTAGGAATGTTATGTATGAACAGTTTGAAATAACTTCTTTTTTGCATAAAGTTATTTCATCTTCTCAAAATGGGCGAGTTAATATTATTGGGAAAGATGTCGAATGGTGTCTTGATATTGTTGATGAACGATTATTGTTTGCTGCCCACTCATTACAGTACCTGACAGCATTGGAAACAATATTACCCAAGCTGGGTTATGAGTCTGCATTGCCTGTCTATTGGCGATTGATCCGCTCGGATTTATATAAACACAGATCGGAGAATAGAGGTCAGGAAGCCCTCAACTGGACTTGTAAAATGGTGATGGCCTTGGTGCGGTATGAGGCCCTGACTGTTCCCCAGGCTGAAAATACGTTGGCTATGTTAGGGGAGGATGCGGTTGAATCTCTTTTGGGTTTGGAGTTGGCAGCGGTAACCTGGCATTCCATGCCTGGGGACCTATGGCCTACCACCACCCCTGGGGTAGATATTGTTTCTCTGCTTGAGCGTGTCACTGACCGGTTAGGAACTTGGCAGTCTGTTTGCGATCGCATCATCTCGCCCCACCAACGCCCCTATTGCGACACCCCCGAGGACCTATATCAACCGGTACCCGAAGGCCTCCTCTCGCACTCAATGTTAACCGCCCTGGCCCGGCTAATGCAGGGGGCCAGTATTCGGCAGTTGGCCCAAGCGATCAAGCAAGATGAGGTAAAGTTAGCGCAGCTCCTTTACCCCTATATTCAGCATCGGGTGATCAAACTTTGGCCACCGGTCCAACCCCTGGACCGATTACCCTGGCTACCAGCAGCAAAGCAAAGGCAGTCCACCCTGGCCCCAACAGCCAATGTGTCAGCTTCAGCCACCACCAGTCGACTGGTCACCAACAGCTCACAACTGGGTAGTGGAACACCCTCTACCAGCAGTTATGATTCAGGCGCTAACGGTTCATCAGCACCTCGCTCCCCAGAACGGGTCCACATATCGGACTCCAGTATTTTGGGGCGACGCCCATCTACGGAGGCACAATCTCGCTATCTGATTATTTGCATTGACGATAGCCAGGCCATGTTAGATCAGATTGATAGTTATCTAGACCCGGAACGTTTTGTGCTCAAAACGGTGATTGATCCCGTGGCCTCGGTTTCAAAAATATGTGCCATGAAACCGGATCTGGTACTGATGGATGTTTCCATGCCCAGTATTAATGGCAATTCTTTCTGTCAAATCTTAAAACGTAGCTATATGTTCAAAGATGTTCCTATCATCATGATCAGCAGTAATGCCAGTCCTTTAAGCAAGGCTACGGCAGAATCTTCAGGGGCAACTGACTATCTAGAAAAACCATTTTCCAAAGCACAGCTGATGCAGGTTTTAGAAACTTATTTAGAAATTGAACGTTCTATTTAATTAAAGTCCGCGCCACCAATTTCTCTAACAAATTCTCTTGGCAAAGCAGTTACTACAATCATAAGGTATCGAACAAAATGGTTAAAAGAATCTTGGTGATCGATGATGTTAAGTCTGAGTTGGACTTGCTCAGCCACTACCTTGAACAGGCCGGTTATGTGGTAACGGGGATCGAAAACGGATTAGAAGTGTTTGACAAGGTTAAGGCCGATCGGCCTGATGTGATTGTGACAGATCTGGTAATGCCTGATATTACCGGGCTAGAACTCTGTCGCAAACTCAAGAAAGACCCTGATACGGCCAATATCCCCATTGTTGCTTGTACGACCAAAGGTCGCAAAATGGATCAAAGCTGGGCAAGAAAACAAGGTGTAGTTGGCTATGTCGTCAAACCCTGCACCGCTGAAGAGCTGGTTGAGGCAGTAAGATTTGCCTCGATGTAATTTGAACATTGGCCAGGTTCAGAACAAGCGTTTCTTCTATCGAGAAACGCTAAATTCAACTTGGATGTGATTTGATGCCCTATAGTCACCTTTTTCATGGAAACCCCAGCTGTACAAATGACTCAGACGCTGAAGCCAACAGAACGACTGCAGCAGCTTTTACCTGAGTTATTTAATCCTCAACCTGTTTCAGGTGAACAGTTTCTGCGACTGCAGCTCACCCCAGACTTAACCATTGCTCTGGCCTTGAGTTGGGTTGAGGAGACCCTACTGATTTCTCCTCAGTTGGTTACACCAATACCGAATATGCCGCCCCATGCATTGGGATTGCTCAGTTCAAAGGGACAAGTTTTTTGGGCGATCAATCTGGTGCAGCTGTTAAATTTACCCATGGTATTAGAACCGTCTCAATATTATGAGGTGGTGGTGATTCGCACATTGCCTGGGGAAACAGACCAAAATATGGGTTTCCAAAGCACTCTGTTTCTGGGCCTAGTTGTGCCTAAAATCAAGGGTTCGATCCGATTGTCACTGGAGGATATTGTTTCTCCAGTGAATGAAGTGGAGATAGGTTTGCAGCCCTATTTGAGTGGCCAATTGGTTGTAGATGGTCAAACGATTCTGGTATTGAGTGCTGAGGCCATCGGCACATCTCAAATGTCGATGCCGGGTTAATTCGTTAACAGTTAATTTTTAGGTTTACTTATTCAGTTTATTTATTCATGATTGGAGAGGCTAGGAAACCGCTATGACAGCTCAGCAATACCCATTAGACGACCGGCCCCAGATGAAAAATCGATCTCAAAAACAGGGGTTACCCATGTCGACGGTAGCGTCTGTCCGGGGACAACCGCTGGGCAGACAGCTACTGCAAACACTGCTGCCGGTGGCTCTGCTGCCTTTGGCGGTAGCCAGTGGCTTAGGTTTTTGGGTAACTCGTCGAGCAGAGCGAGCAGATGCTTTGTTTTTGCTAACAGAGGAATCGTTTTTGGCCAGTGAGGCCGCGAGTCTTTTCGTAGAAGATAACTTTGGTGACGTTAACGAACGCCTGCTTAATCCCATTGTTACCCAAGCATTACAACAGGCTGACGAAAAGGTAAAGGCTGATAATTTGGCCGAGCGTCCCATTGAGCAATTAAATCAGGAGTTTGGTCAAACTAAACTGGTGACCCCTAATCCGGTACTTAATAAATATCTGACACAGCTAACTGAAGTAAAGGGCTTAGCTGAGACAATTATCACTGAGCGCAATGGCCTTAATGTGGGCTACAGTAAGAGGACATCTGACTTTGTTCAACGGGATGAGGAGTGGTGGATCGAGGCTCAGAAAGCGGGTAAATCTATTGCGCCTGCAACGTTTGATGAATCCTCTGGGGCGTTTGCCATATCGTTGGCATCAGCCTTGACTTCAGAGGGTTCTAATGATTTCCTCGGTGTGATGAGGAAGCTGGTACCCACTGATGTTTTGAATCGACAAATTGCGACCTATGTAACGGCATCCATTAGTGGTACCCAACAGGTTCAGGTAATAGATATTCGCAATGGTGTTCCATTTTCGACAATTAATGCTGATGGGGTAGTGCCAGGTGAAGTCGAGTTGATTGGTGGGGAGTCTGTGCTAGCCATTGCCCGAGGCTTGCAGGAGCATTTTGAGCACGAACATGAGGCGGGCTCGGAGGAGTCTACAGATGTTCTTAAGGAAGAGTTAATCGCCTTGGGCGGGGCTAAAATCATTGAAGTCAATCGAGTTGAAACCGAAGTAGGTCAGGAGATTCTATCGGTTTTGTTGGAAACTCAAGACAAGGACTTTAGTCTGTCTACGGTGCCAGGCACCCCCTGGGTTGCGATCTCATCCGTAGATCTCGCCCAGATCAACTCAGCTGGAAATGATTTGCTGATTGTCTTTGCCCTCACCGCCTTGATCCTGGGTACAGCCGTGGCCCTTGTGCTACAACTATTTGCCAAACAGCTATCGGCACCGCTCCAGGTTTTGACCACCACCGCACAAACGGCCACCGCAGGCAACCTGGAGGCCCGGGCCAGCATTGAAGGAACTAGTGAAACTCAAATTTTGGGTCAAAGCTTTAACCAACTGTTAGAACAAATCCAAACGCTGCTCAACCGTCAGCAAGAGCTAACCGATGAGCAGCGGCAAGAAAGAGAAGCACTGGAAAATGAAATCTCCCAGCTGATGGAAGACGTGGGTGGGGCGGCTGATGGCGATCTGTCTGTCCGAGCCAAGCTTGTACCGGGGGATGTGGGCATTGTCGCTGACTTATTTAACGCGGTAATTGAAAACCTGCGGGATATTGCCACCAATGTAAAACAGTCCACCGGTGATGTAAGCCAATCCTTGCTATCGAATGAGGAACAAATGCGCAGCCTGGCAGAGCGAGCCATTACGGAAGTAAGCTCCCTCAGAACTGCGATGGACGCTGTACAAGAAATGGACCAGTCCATTCAAACGGTTGCCGATAACGCCAGTCAAGCATCGACCCTCACCAACGATACCTATGCAACGGCCCAGGCCGGTTCCCAGTCTATGGAAGAAACGGCGGGCAGTATTCTAGAACTGCGTTCAACGGTGGGTGAGGCCGCTAAGAAAATTAAGCGTTTAGGAGAATCGGCCCAAAAGATCGCTCAGGCGGTCAGTCTGATCGATGAAATCGCTCTAAAAACAAACCTATTGGCGGTGAATGCCAGTGTGGAAGCCTCCCGAGCGGGTGAGCTGGGTCAGGGCTTTACGGCGGTTGCAGAACAGGTGGGCTCCCTGGCGGAACAATCGGCAGGGGCCACCAAAACCATTGCCCAGATTGTGGCGGAAATTCAAACAGAGACCCAGGAAGTGGTTGCTGCCATTGAAATCGGTACATCCCAGGTGGTGGATAGTAGCCAGCGGGTAAAAGCCACCCAGCAGCAACTAGAACAGGTATTGGCAAAATCGGCACAAATTAACCAGCTGATGCAGGAGATTTCCGCATCGACAGCCAACCAATCAATGGTATCCAAGGCCGTGACTGAGCTGGTGCAGAAAGCCACCCAAACATCTGAAGAACAGTCTCAATCATCGACTCAGGTTGCCCAGGCCATCCAAGCAACCGCCAAAGTGGCTCAAGAGCTGCAAGCCTCGGTAGCACAGTTTAAGGTCGAAGGGTAAACCATGGAATTAGACAAGGAGCAACAGGCCCGACTCACCTTCCTAGCAGAAGCTGAAACCTATTTTAACGACATCGAAACTGTCTTGCTGGGGTTAACAACGGCGGACGATCGCACCGCCCAGATCAACATTGCCATGCGGGCGGCCCACTCCGTTAAGGGCACGGCGGGTATGATGGGGTTTATGGTGCTGGCCCAGGTAGCTCACCATCTCGAAGACTCGTTTAAGATTCTTCGGGCCCGTCAGCTATCCGTGGATACCCATCTGGAAACCTTGTTGTTGCAAGGGGTGGACTATTTACGCATCGTTCGACAACAATACCAAGATCAGCAGCCCATTGACTCCCAGTGGTTTGCCAATGATGTGGAGCCCATCTTTGAACAGCTCAATCAACGCCTAGGAGAGCTTACCCCTGAGGATGAAGCTCGACTGATGTCGGAGGACAATAATGAAAATCTGGATTTCATTATTTTTACCACCAGCGTGGATGATACCCTAGAAGAGTTTGAGGAGCAGCTGCCCCATCTGAATGGTGACGATCTCAGGCAGGCCTTGCTCACCCTGGCCAAGCAGATGACTGAATTTGGTCTGATGGCCCAGTTAGACTCATTTGTCTCCCTCTGCCAGTCTGTACAGGAGTACTGTACCTTGACCCCGGTGGAGGATATCCGTGGGATCGCCCACCAGGCGACGAAAACCTGGCGACGATGTCATGCCCTCGTACTGTTGGGGCGGACCGAAGGGCTGCCCAGGGAATTCACCCCAATCAAAGGCTTCAGCGGCCTGGTGGAACTCCCTAATGTGGACGTTTCTGTACCCAAACTGTTACCCGAGCTGCCGATTGACTTACCCAGTTTTGACACAGACGATATTGCTCAACTGCAGGATCAGTTTGCGGCGCTGAACATTACCCAAGATCTGCCGACAGACGAATTTCCAGCTGGTCTACCTGCAGATCTACTAGAAGATTTACCAAACGATGATCTAGCGGATTTAATCGATCGGGATCTAGCCGAAAGAAATCACCCTATTGATGAATTAGTTGACTTAGAGGCCCTCCAGGACCAATTTGCCAACCTGGAGATAGGGACTCCTTTAGAGGCCCTCCAGAGAAAAGTTGCCGACCCGGAGACAGAGACTCCTTTAGAGGCCCTCCAGGAACAATTTTCCCTGGAGACAGAGACTGCTTTGGAGGCCTTCCAGAGACCAGTTGCCGACCCGGAGACAGAGACTGCTGCCCCTGCCGCAATGCCTCTGGTGCCTCTGACTGTACCGCCTCAGGCACCTGTTCCCAGTGCCCAAAAGGACTCCACTGTAAGGGTTTCGGTGGAACAGCTGAAGCAAATTAACAGTACCTTTGAGTCGTTAATTCTCGACCGTAATGCCGTCAACCTCAAGCTAGAACAGCTACAGGCATTTAGTGAACTGATGCAGCAGCGGATGGTGGCGCTGGCCTCGTTTAACAAAGAACTGCGGCAATGGTACGACCAGGCCTCTACGGAAGGACCGATATCCGTAGCAGGGGCCAATGGAGCTGAGTTACCGAACGGTTATAGTCCCAACCAGCAAAGTGGAACCGCCACCATTGCTGCCCCCGAAGATCTGGATGTGTTGGAGTTTGATCGCTATTCCAAGCTACACCTGCTGGCCCAGGAACACATGGAGACCATTGTCAAACTAGAGGAGGTGAGTCGCGATATTGAGCTAGGTCTGAATGAAGTGGATCAGGCGGTGGGGAGTCTCAACTATACGAGTCGAACCCTGAAAAACCGCATTACCCAAACCCAAATGCGACCGTTTGCAGAAATTGTTGGCCGTTTCCCTCGGGTGGTGCGGGACTGGTCGGTGCAATATGGCAAACGGGTAGAGTTCAAGCTGGAGGGCGGCACCACCCTGATCGAACAGTTTGCGCTCGATCAGCTGAGCGACCCGCTGATGCACCTGCTGCGTAATGCCTTTGACCATGGCATCGAAACCCCAGAGGTCCGCCTAGCCCACGCAAAACCGGCGGTGGGCACCATTGCCCTACGGGCGGTAAATCGCGGTAACCGAGTGGTGATTACCCTGAGGGATGATGGGGGTGGAATTGATCTAGAACGGGTGCGCGATCGCATCCGCCAATACGGTCTTCCCCCTGAGCAAGTGGACACCATGGAACAGCAGGAACTGGTGTCGTTTATCTTTGAACCCGGCTTTAGCACCAGCAGCACGGTAACCGAGCTATCGGGGCGCGGCTATGGCATGGATGTGGTCCGCACCAACTTGACAGAACTGCAAGGGGATATTCAGGTGGCCACCGCATTGGGGCAAGGCACCACCTTCACCATTACCATCCCCCTATCCCTATCGATTTTGCGGGTAATGCTCTTGGAACGGAGCACCTCAGTCTTTGCCCTGCCCGTTGACATGGTGCAAGAAATCATCAGAACTCCTGAGGGGCAACTCACCGAGTCAACCATGCCCTGGAAGGAAGGGGTTATTCCCCTGATCCAATTAGAAAACCATTGGGCGATGCAGTCCGCCAATAGCCCCTTAGAAATGAGCGGTCAACCCTTGATTAACTGTCCCATGGTGGTGGTGGTGGGTGAAAACGAGAACTGCTACGGACTGGTGATCGATCGCTTTTGGCAAGAACAAGAAGTGGCCATTCGTTCCGTGGCGAGCCCCATGCCATTGCCGTCAGGATTTAGTGGTGTGACCGTCCTAGGAGATGGTCGTGTGATCCCCCTGCTTGAGCCCATTCGCCTCATGGAGTGGATCGTCGCTGGTCCAGCACAAACACCGACAGCTAATCCAGTGATGTCCCTCAAGTCCAACGCATCCAGGATATTGGTGGTGGATGATTCGATCCATGCCCGACGTTACCTAGCTACTACCCTAGAACGGTCTGGTTACCTAGTGGAACAGGCCAAAGACGGTCGAGAAGCAGTGGATAAGCTGCTGGGGGGCCTAGTGGTCAAAGCGGTGATCTGTGATATTGAAATGCCTCGTCTCGACGGCTATGGTGTTTTAGAAGAACTCAGGAATGAAGCCAAGTTCGGTGAACTACCGATCTTAATGCTCACCTCTCGCAGTAGTGAAAAACACCGTAAGCTAGCGATGAATTTGGGTGCTACGGCTTATTTTTCGAAACCGTATAACGAACAGGAACTGTTGACCCAGTTAAAGCAACTGACGGGTGTCCTACAGAGAGCGTAGGATAGGGTCTGCACCCATTCTGGATCCCCCATTCTGGGTCCCCATTCTGGACTTAGTAAGCACAGCGGCAACCCAGGGGATGGTTCTGCGCCATGAAAATCTGACAGGTCGTATGGGGTAACGTATGTATAGAGGCTTTTTTAAGTTTTTATTGACGGTTATCTAGTAGCACTATGGCATCGACATTGGGTCAGTGGCGGCAGCGGCTGCGGGAATATAAGAACGAGCTGGTGCAAAACTACTTTAGTTACCGGATTGAGGCGGCAAACCAGCCCTATGGTGTGGCGTTTCGGGCCCAGCCCTATCGATTTCTGCTGTTACTGAGTCACATGCGGTCCGGGTCTTCCCTGCTGACCCATGTGCTCACCACCAATCCGGAGGTGATTGGCTATGGGGAAACTCATACGGACTACGCTGATGCCCATGACTTTAAAGTATTGCTGAAAAAGGTGTATTGGCAGGCCCAGGACTTTCGCACCCTGGGGGATGTGCAGAACCTCCGCATGAACCATCGGTATGTGATGGACAAGGTGCTGCACAACAAGAAGTTTTTGGACCATGGGTTTCTGAAATCTGACCAGGTGTATGCCATCTTTTTGCTGCGGGAGCCGGAGCGTAGTCTGGCTAGCATTGCGGACCTGAAACCCCATTGGAGCCAGCAGGACACCGTGGACTATTATGTTGAGCGGATGGTGATGCTGGTGGAGTACGCTCGGTTGATTAATAATTCGCAGCGGATGCTGGTGGTGTCCTATGAGCAGCTATTGGAGAATACCCCCCAGGTATTGATCACATTGCAGCAGTTTTTGCACACCCAGGCTCCGTTTGAGGAAGAGTATAAGGTGCTGAAAACAACGGGGATGAAAGGAGTGGGGGACTCAAAGGGGAATATTAAGGCAGGGAAAATTGTGCGATCGCAACGTCAACTCACCCAATCCTTCCCACCGGCACTGGTGGCCCAGGCGCAACAGGTCCACAGCCAATGCCAGGCAGAACTCAGGCAGCTTTGCCAATCAATTGAGGATTAGGTGAGGATTAGGGTTTTAACCATGGACTCTCAGGTCTAACCGGCTGAAAATAGTTGGACTGACTTCTGAGAGCTCTCAGTATCTGCGGTTTGTTGCCAGATTTCACGATAGACTTTCCCCTCCACGGTGAGTTCAGACTCTAGGGGGGTCGCCAACGGACTAGAGGCGGTTTTCAGAATCAAACAGGGATCAAACTGGTTATGGGGAGACTTTTTCGCCATCGGTTCAGACTCATTGGCCACCGCGACATGGCGCATTTTAAAGCCTCGGCGCGGGGCATCTAACAATAGCCAGTAAGGATACTCAAAGGAACTATTCTCATACACCAGGCCAACATTGGCACAGCTTTGACCTTGGATTTCCTCAGCGGCGTTGGTGTAGATCCGCTCCAGGGCCGGTTGGGTTGTAAAGTACTGGGCGGAGCGAGGATTTGTCCAAATGTTACCCTCACCCATCAGGGGTCGGACTTGGTTATAAAACACCCACTGGAATGACAGCAGCACCAAAAAAATGGTCAAAACATTCACCACTCGGCGATTTAAAGAGTTACCCATGACGGTGCCCACCAGGGCGGCAAAGAGAATAAAAATGGGTAGGTGTAGACGACAGCGAGAGCCGGACCAGGTGAGCAGCTGGCAGAATAGCAAAAAACCTCCCGTGGTGGTCAACCAATAGAAAAACAACCGGCGGCGCTGTTGGAGACGGCCATTGAGCAACAACAGCCCCGAGGCGATAAAAATAATCAACAGATGGAGGGGGTTACCGGCGTCGTCTTCGTGAAAGGAAAGACCGGGAACATAGAAGCGGGGATCTTTGGCACTGGTGGTCAATGGGTCATTGATATCCATGCCGAGAATGTCATGGAGGACTCTAATCACCTTGTCGACAATGCCGGTAATGGGGGTGATCACCCCTTCCAAGTGCAGGTTTCTCACAATGTCCGCATGGAGGGCCAGATTTCTAACCACGTTGGAAATCAGGTACTTCAGCCCCACGGCAGCGCCGGTTTCATCCCCCGGTGACCCCAAGGGCGACCCAAACAGACCAAAATTGCGCAGGTAATGACCGGCATTGATGGCGATGACAATGGCGAGAATGCCCACCATGGGTTTGAACATGCGCCAGCCCAGACGCTGGATGCCCCATAGCAGCAGCCACAGGCAAAACGGAAAGGTATAGATGTAGGCGGTGCCCTTGGTTAAAATGGCCAGGCCCAGACTCGCCCCCAGACAGACCATGGGCAGGGGTCTGAGCCCCTGGCGCATGGTAACCAGGGCGAAGTAAACAAAACTCACGATCCACAGGGCAACAACATGGTCATTGTTGGTGCTAGAGCCTTGTAACACCGCCATGGGCATGGTAATAGCAAAAATGGCGGCCAGGATTTGACCATTGCGGCGGGCCCCCAGTTCCTTGGCAATCAGGGAGACGCCAAACATATTACCAATCATACTGATCCACTGGATGCAGCCGCTGAGGTGGTCGCTGTGGCTGAGGATTTGGAGCTGGGCGATGGCAAACTCAGACCAAGGGTTTTGATATAGCTGGAAAGTGTTGTGGCTGGGATAGTGGGCCACGGTTCCATTTTGGATCCAGTGCATCACCCGGCTGAGGCGATACTCCATGGAGTCGGAATGATTGGGGGCAGCCATTACGGCCGTTATGCCAATGGCCAGCAGGGCCAGGGTGGCTCCCACCGTCGATAGTTTCAGTTCCAGGGGTAGTTCAATAAACGGATTGGGATGAAACCAATGTTTAGGAGCCGTCTTCACCAGCCTGGGGCCATAGGCCTGCCAGAGAAAAAAGGTAAGGCCCGCCGTCACAGCTAACCAAGCCAGGGTTAATAGGATGGCATTGAACCCACCCACCAGACTCAAAACCTCGGTGAGCACCGTCACGATCACGGCCCAGATAATCAAGGCGGCTAAGAGGGCTTCCCGCTTGTGGTGAAAAAGCTTTGAACCGATGAGTACCAGCAGAATAAGACTCGCTATAGGTAGGATGACGGCCATCTTTTAATTCACTCAATATTTATAGGGATTAAATGGGGCTTGCCTAAATTTAGATAATAGGAAGAAATAGTGAGTAGTATTATCCCACATTGGGTTTGGCCCATTGGGGCTGACCGGTGCTGACTGTGGGTGCTGACTGTGAGTGCTCTGACTAAGAATTTTAAGGTTGTTTGGGGAGAAACTAGCGATCGCAACTCCTTAACCCCCTAGCATGGTCCCCTAGCGATATGTCCGGCAGATAGTGCCAGATAGTGCAGGGAGCCATGGCCGTTGCCTCCCAGGTAAACTCTTTTTTTGTTTGAGCAGGGCCTCTCCCAATTCAGTGGATAGCCCTGGGCGTTCAACGACCTTTACGCTGGCCGGTGTCTTTTTCCTGTCCGCTTCGCTGACCCTGGGCATCGATGGGGAGAGTCCTGTCTTTCATCCGCTTACTCTAGCAGGTACTCTGTTGTGATTGATGTCTCTCACAACGCAGCCCCCCTGAAAGTTGACGACTGAAAGCGTTGCGTTTAAGGATGGGATGCGCGTTCAACAGAAGACCCAGACAAATACTAATCAGAAATAGGGACAATATGCACCTAAGTATCGATATGGTAGCCCTGCTGTTTATGGTGGCAGTGGTGGCCGGTTGTGTAGACTCGATTGCTGGGGGCGGCGGATTGATTACATTACCCTCAATGCTGCTCGTGGGCATTCCTCCGGCAGCGGCCCTAGCGACGAACAAACTGCAGGGCTGCGGTGGCACCTTGGCCGCATCTTTTTATTTTCTGCGCCAGCAAGTTGTTCGCCTGCGCGATCTTAAACTGATGATCGTTATGACCTTTGTGGGGGCGGTATTGGGTGTCTGGCTGATCTTGCAGATCAACAGTACCGCGCTGAAAGCAATTATCCCTTTCTTGCTGATCAGTGTGGGCATCTACTTTGCCCTATCGCCTCAGCTAGGCACCACTGACCAGAAGCAACCCGTGGCCCACGGTCCCTTTTCCCTATGGATTGCTCCATGCCTCGGTTTCTATGACGGTTTTTTCGGACCTGGCGCAGGCATCTTGATGGCGCTGTCCCTAGTCAGTCTGCGGGGCTATAACCTGACCAAGGCGACGGCCCACACTAAAATCCTTAACGGCACCAGCAATGTGTCATCGCTACTGTATTTCCTGGCCTTTGGGAAGGTGTATTGGACCGTGGGCCTGGTGATGCTGGTGGGGCAAATTATCGGTTCATCCATCGGGGCCAGACTTGTCTTAGCCAAAGGTGCAACCCTGATTCGTCCAGTGATTTCAGGGGTGTGTTTTCTGATGGCTGTCAAGCTATTATTCGATATTTTTGGATAATTAGTAGCTGTTCAGAAACTACTTCATGGGATAAGCCTGAAAGGCTTGTTAAGCCATGATTTAAATCAACAAAGCCAGGATCTTATTTTTTAACAAGCCCTTAGGCCCCTAGATATTCAGTCAACACCTCACAGGCTCCATCCTCAACGCCATCGTAAATAGAAGGACTATTGGAAAAAGGAGGTGTGGGTTTCTCGGCCAGCTCTAGGTGCCCATGTAAAATCGTCAGAATCGCTTCGGATAGGGACGTGATGTCATGTTCCTGTTGATAGGGGCGAAGCTTATCTAACAGTTCGGCTGTGAGCAGTAGAGAAATTTGGGTTCTTGCGGTTGCCATGGTATTCAGCATCGAGAGTTCAGAATCGAGAGGATTGACCCAACTTAATTGTCGTTTAATCCAGGCCGTTTATTCCACAGCATGGATGCCCTACTCACGAGTCTGAGGATGTTCGGTTTTGCCGCCCCTCTGTTGCCAAACCCAAAATGGCATGCCGGAGATTTTTAACCCAAATTCAGATTACCGGCGAAATTTGAATGTACACTAGCCCCGTCATGCCCTGCCCCATCGAGCCGTCCATCACAATAAAGATGACAAGATTCATCTAGCTACCCGTAGGGAGCTGGGATTGTTATTCTGCCTATGGCATTGTGCCTAATTCTGCAATATTAAACCCCTTCCCCCCAACCATCGGAGCCACCAGTGGTTTGGGCCATCTTGGGCAGTGCCTCCCTGGCTTCCAAAAATCGATTGGTGGCAAGAGATTCTACCCCGGCAGGCAAGAGAATGTCAGACTTGTAGTAGCAGGCAAACTGACCATCTACTAAACCCGAAATCTGACTAAAGTCTGCATTGGCCACCTCGATCCGTTTCTCCCCATGGGCAAATAGGGTGCCCCAGAAAATGCCTAGATAGGCAAATTTTTCGCCCTTGAGACAGTAGAACCGGGCTCCGGCCATGTAGGCATGGCTAAAATCCGTTAAGGCCGATGTGACCGTGGAGCTAAAGTCAGCTCTCGCTAAGCTGGCCCCGACCAATCTGGCTTCCGATAGGTTGGCCCCATTAAAACTGCATCTAGCCAGATTAGCGCCGGTAAAGTTGCACCCCGTTAGGTTGGCCGCCGTAAAGTTAGTACTTTCTAAATTGCATCCTGTAAAGTCAGTTCCGGTTAAGTCGGCTTGCCTAAAATTAGAGCGACTGAGGTTGGCACCTCTGCCAATGGTCTTTGGCTGCAGTTTTGTCACCGGCTGATTAATCGTTACCACCGGTTGAAACCGATAGCCCTGTCCTTCAACCAGAACAAACCGACTGTTGTGAATTACGGTGGGATGATCGTCATCCAGGGCGTCAGCCTTGAGTCCGGGGTAGTGACCAATGAACGTGGAACCGCTGATATGGGCCCCTGATAGTAAAACGTCAATGTGCTCACCATCGGGGGCAAACGATGTATTCATCGGGTCCCGATCGATATGCCCTCCCAACACATAGCTTTGGTTGAGGGTAGCCCCCGCTAGGCTGGAGTCACTGGCTTCTAAGACGATCAGTTTTTTGGCTCCGTATTCTGCCTGGGGCTGGGGACGGACAGCATTGATAGGGTTGAGCTTTAGGGATTCAGGTTGTTCCATTTGAATGGGTTGAAAGGGCTGCAACTCCTGTGAGATCACCATGGGAGCTGAAGGTAGATCCACTAAATTTAGGATCTTTATTTTTGCATCTTAACTGGCGGATTTAGGTGATCCCACCCATATTCACAGAACTTATACCGGGCGTTTTATGCTTCAAATGTAAATTCACGCATTAGTGCTAGGGGAACCCCCAACTAACCATCCCCTACCCAATGGCAAACTCCACCACCATATCGTTAAAATCTCGGTCCCCCAGGCCACCCAGGTCCTCAAATCCAAAGGCATTGTCCCCTAGCAATTTGGCATGGTCCCTATTGCCCCCATTTGCCCCAGCATGGCTAAAGAACACCTCCCCTGTGGTTGGGTCACTCCCCTCAGCCACCAGGAATATGCCCAAGAAGCCCCCACCGGTCAGAGCCGCAGAGAATGTGTTCACCTGACCATTCTCTCCAGAGAGCTGCACCTCTAGTTGGTTGGCTAGGGCGGCTTCCTTGTAGCCCGTATCCCCCGGCAGCAAAGAGTTTCCGGTGAGAGGATCACGGATGCCGCCATTGGCAAAATCGGTGGTGTAAAACCCCACGGTGTTGTCCCTGGCCGCCGCTCGGTACACCGTAAACTCAACATTGACCACCCCCGTTTGACCCGTAAGGTCAATGGCGGTGGCATCCCCCACCAAGAGATTCGTGGTGGCTGTTTGGGTAAAGATTTGGGCGGTTAACTGGGTGCCCGCACCAAAGTCGAGGGAGATTTGCGTATCACTCACTGCGGTGGGGGTGGCTAGGCGCGTTACCCCATTGACCACCAGCTCAAATTCTAAAAACTGGCCCTCAGTCACTTGGCCATTGTCGATGCTAAAGGCCGGAGCATAGTCATCGGGCAGCTGCCCCCCTTCCAGGATGGAGAAGCTACCAATCTGGGTACGGCTCGTCGAATCTACACTAAAAATGAGAATCTCACCGATCTGGCCCATGGCACCCAGGTTCACCTGGTCCACTTGCAATCGCACCGTATTGCCAGCCCCCAGCCCCGTCACCTCCAGACCCGCCAGGGGGGTTAGCTTAGCTGGATTGGTCGGAACCACCGTGTTGGTGAGGGTATAGGTTTCATCAGTGGCTGGTTCTGCCGTGGGGAGATGATTCCCCACGGGGTCCGTAATGTTTTGACTCGCTGCTAAATCCAGCCCGACGGTGCCGTTAAAGCCAGCCAGGTTTCCACCCGAGACCGTAATGTCATAGACCGTGGCACTGACGGCACTGACGTTGGTCACAGCAGCGGTGGACCCACCGGTGACCCTAAAGTCAGCCGGGTCAATGTTGAGGATGCTTTGATCAAAAGTGAGACGAAATACCAAACTGTCGGCATCGGTGTTCGCTGTGGTCGGCGTTTGCCGGGTAATACTGAGCAAACTAGGGGCCAAATCCCGATTAAAAGCGGTGATGGCCCCATCTTCAAAGCCAGTGACAAACACCTGTTGATCGTCAGGGCTGACCACCACCCCAAGGGTCCCGGCTAGTTCATCAGCACCGTTACCATCTTGATCCTGAATAAATTGACTAAACGTTAAGCGACCCGAGGCATCCCGATCAAAGACGGTCAGGCCATTTTCCTCAAACCCAGCTACCAGTACTTGCCGACCATCGGGGCTCACCGTCACACTGCTAAAGCCGTTAATCGCCGGAAATCCGCTCACCCCCGTGCCCGCAAAAATGTCATTGGCCCCACCAAATAGCTGGGCTCCCCCCTCGTTATCGCGGATCACCTGGGCAAAACTCAACGTACCATCGGCATTGCGATCAAATACAGTCAGGGCCGCATCGGTGGCACTGGCCACATACACTTGTTTCCCGTCAGGGCTGACGTCAACACTGGATGCCCCAAACAGATCTTGAACATCACCCACACCATCCTTCAGGGTTTGACGAAAGGTTAAATTACCTGACCCATCCCGGTCAAACACAGTAATTGCTGCATCCACATGGCTGGTGACAAACACCTGGTCCCCCGTGGGACTGATGGCCACCCCCGACGCCCCAAATAACTCATTGGCGCCCCCTTGGCCATCGGCAATGGACTGGCGCAGGGTTAAGGTGCCCGACCCATCCCGGTCAAATACAGTGATGGCTCCATCCGTCAGGCTAACCACAAAGACCTGGGTCCCATCAGCGCTCACCGCCACATCAATGGCTCCCGCTAGGGTATTGATGTCATTGTCATTGGGGTCACGGCGACCATCCCTCAGTCGCTGTTGCTCGGTTAAATTACCCGCACTATCGCGATTAAAGACGGTCAGGCCGTCGTCTCCGACACTGGTGACAAATACCTGGGTACCATCGGGGCTGACCGCTACGCCAAAAGCTCCGGCCAGCAGTTCTGACCCTAAAATTGCCCCGACATTAGACCCATCCCGGATGGTTTGGCGAAAGGTGATATTGCCAAACTCATCCCGATCAAAGACCGTCAGGGCTGATTCCACCGCACTGGTGACAAATAGTTGACTGCCATCGGGACTAATGGCTACGCCGGATGCGCCAAACAGGCGGTTGCTATCGGGGTCGCCCCCATCAAAGGTCCCATCCTTAATGTCTTCTTTAAAGGTGAGCACCAAGGTGGCGGTGTACTGCTCCAGCACGTCCAGCTGAAATGTCTGGGCGGCGATGGGGGGCCACTGGCCGTTGCCCACGACGGTGGTGGCGGCGGTGACGGTCGTTCCAGTCAGGGCTGAGAGTTCTTCGACAAATTCGAGGCCCGCATCTCCCGCCGCCACATTACAGGCCAACAGATTGAGCTGGGCAGCGTCCGTGGGTCTAAACCAGCTGCGGAGATGGGGGGCATATTGCTCCAAGTTACCCAGTTCTAGTCTGCCAGCACCCAGCTGCAGCTCACCGGGAGCGCCGTGGGCTACTAGGGTGAGGGATGGGGTGGGTCGGTATTGGATTAGCTGACTAATTTGCTCGATGCCGTCTCGGTCTGGATCGAGCACATGGGCGGTGATACCGGGGCGGAGGGCGGCTAGCAGTAGGGGCAAGTCCTTTACCCGACTGTCAAAAATGACCAGGGCGGTCTCGTCGATGAGCACCTGTTGTCTGACGGGCTGACGGCGATCAGACTTGGCAGTAAGGATAGGAGAGGTCATAGGAGTTTGTTTATAGATTGATATCGGTCAATCCGTAGGGAAATTCCGCTAGAAAATAAATATAGTGTTGTGAACTATGGGTACAGCGGTGGTAAGTACTCGACCCGCTAGGGAAAAGCGGCCATGGGCAGCACAACCTGTCAGGGCATTCATCGGCTACCGATACAGGTGCCAATAGGGGATCTGAAAAGACTGATTTTTTCCTATCAACATGTCCAAGACTTCCTTAGACCATCAGCATCCTGAGGCGGGGACTAAGGAAACAACATTGAATATTTATGCAGCTTTATGGGACCCACAACGCTCGGTGACTTCAGCCCATGGGGACTGGGGGAGGTGGCAGGCCAGGTGAAAGAGCTCGAGGCATCGAATACCTATGCGGAGTTGATCCGCGCCGTACAGCTCAGGATGAATTGGCACCGCTATGGCAACAGGTCTTGACCGATTAATAGGGATTCAAGGCTTGGATTAATCAGTCAGCCCCATGCTCCCTCGCCGTACCTATGATTATGTATGAACATAAAGACATGAATGTATATCGGGCAAGGAACTCACACCCGTGGGTCATCATCTTTAACCATGTCCAGAAATTTAATTTATATTGAATCAGGATTACGGATACAGAACTTTGTATATGGTGCTGGTGTATGAGGTACGGGGAATATCTGGGTAAGGAGTCAATCCTTCCGTAAAAGTGCTTTACACTAAGGCGATCCAGTCCCAGAGCATACCGTCGGCTGATGGTGGCCCCTTGGCCCCCCCATTTGTCGCCAGCCAGTTTATCCAGGTATAGGAGTTTTTATGAAAGCGTTTGTCACTGGCAGTACCGGTCTGCTCGGTAGCAATCTCACCCAACTATTATTAAATCAGGGCTTTGAAGTGATTGCGTTAACGCGTGAGTTGACCAAAGCCAGTAAAATTTTGGGGGAGCATCCGAGTTTAAAAGTTGTGCAAGGGGACCTGCAAGAAGTGCCCGCCTTTGCCCAGTATTTGCAAGGCTGCGATGTATTGTTCCATACGGCATCTTATTTTCGGGAATCCTTCGACTATGGCGACCATTGGCCGCAGCTGAAGGCGATTAACGTAGATGCCACCATTCACCTGTTGGAAGCCGCTGAAAAAGCAGGGGTGTCCAAGGTGGTCTATGTCAGTAGTGCCTGTGGCTGTGTGGGCATTATTCGAGGCGGTGCTCCTAGTAATGAGTCAACGCCGTTCCAGGACTTCAACCATAAAAATCCTTATTTCAAGAGTAAATTGATGGCTGAAGAAGCCATTTCGAATTTCCTCAAAACCCATAACTTGCCCGTTGTGCTGATTTTGCCAGCGGGCATGATGGGACCCAATGATGCGGCCCCAACGGAGATGGGACGCTTTATTTTGAATTTTATGAAAGGTAAGGCTCCTTTGATACCCAGTGGTGGGTTTCCCCTGGTGGATGCCCGAGATGTGGCCCAGGCCATGCTGTCCTCTGTCTATTCGGGGCAGCCCAATGAACGCTACCTAGTTACCGGTGGATACTACTCGGTGGATGAGATTATGCGTAATCTGTCCGAATTCAGCGGCCAACCCGTGCCGAATAAAAAACTCCCCCGGTTTGCCGTGCGGATCTGGGCAATTATTCAAGACATCATCGGACGAGTCAAGGGACAAAAGCCGTTTATTCCTGGAGATATGGTGCGGATCATGCTTTCGAGGCAGTGGTTTGATGCCACTAAAGCGGCCCAGGGGCTCAAAGCTTCTTATCGTCCCATCAAGGACACCATTAAAGATACTGTGCAGTGGTATCAGCAAAATGGCTACGGGCGCGACGCCTAGCAACCGCCGAAGAAGACTTACTGAAGATTTACAGCGGTCTCCCCTCTGCTTCCTAGAAACATTCCGGGAGATTTAAGCCATGGGCTGAAGATAGGGCAAAGTTATGGAATAGCCCTATCTAATAACCCTATTTAAGGGAGGTGTGAGCGATGGCACCGATCAAAAGCTGTGCAGTTCTGATTATTGGTGGTTTGTTGGCTGGTGGAATGGTTCCTGGCCTAGTCTCGGCTCAGTCCATTGTTCCCAGTGGCAGCATTAGTCCCAATGGAGCCAATACAGAGGTTACCGTCCAGGGAGATGGCACCCATCAGATTACCGGCGGCACGCTCTCCCGGGATGGGGCCAACCTATTTCATAGTTTTGAGCAGTTTGGCCTCACCTCTGCCGAGGCGGCCCACTTTATTACCCAGCCCAATGTGCTCAATGTGGTGGGCCGAATCAACGGTGGGAATCCATCCGTGATCAATGGTCAGCTCCGATTGACGGGGAGTGAGGCAAATCTATTTTTGTTAAATCCGGTGGGGGTATTGTTTGGCCCCGATGCCACCCTGGCCCTGCCGGGAGATCTGAGCGTGTCAACAGCGGATGGTCTGGCCTTTGCCGATGGCACTTTAGATATCATTGGCACCAGCCCCGACTATGCCAGCTTGGTGGGCAGTCCCACGGGTTTAGTGTTTCGATTTAGCACTCCTGGCTCGGTGGTTAATGCGGCGGATCTGACCCTGGGGGCAGAGAGTGCTTTGACCCTGGCCGGTGGAACTGTGGTCTCGACGGGGACGGTATCAGCGGGTGAGGTTGCGATCGCATCAGTCCCCGGAGAACAGTTTATCCGACTGGGTATCGATGGTTCTCTCCTCAGCTACGACGTTGCCCCCACCGAGGGCCTATCTCTCCTGGGCCTATCTCCCCTAGCGCTGCCAGAACTCTTGACCGGTGCCGGAGACGCAGTCCCCAGTTTACAAGTAAATACCGACGGCACCGTACGGCTGGTTAATAGTGATTTAGTAATTCCAAATACCCCTGGCACAACAATTGTAAACGGCAATATTACCGCTGGTGATATTGCCCTATTGGGAGATACCGTTGGTGTCGCGAATAGTCTGCTGGATGCCAGCGGTCCCGATGGTGGTGGCACCATCCATATTGGCGGTAGCTATCGGGGGCAAGGACCTTTACCCAACGCCCAGATTACTTATGTCAGCGCTGATTCGGTATTAGATGCCAGTGCTACCGTGGGTGGAAATGGGGGTGAAATCATTGTCTGGAGCGATCAGACCACCCATGTTTTAGGAAAACTGTTGGCTCGTGGTGGTGCTGCTGGCGGTAACGGTGGTCTGGTGGAAACTAGCGGACTGCAAGGGCTTACCCTGGGAGGCAACCCTGATGTATCTGCTCCCCTGGGTAACGGTGGCCTATGGTTAATCGATCCTTTTGATGTGGTGATTACAGATGCCCCCAATTCCACCGGATTTAATCCAGCCAATCCTTTCGAACCCATTTCATCGCCAGCGATTTTAAGCGTCGATACCATTACAGCAGCCTTATCCGGTGGCACCAATGTTAGTATCACCACCGGCACCACCGGCAATGAAACGGGCAATATTACCCTGGCAACCAATCTGTCTTACTCCACATTTAATCAAACAACTCTCACCCTGGAAGCCGCAGGCAGTATTTTTATTAACGGGGCGATCCAACCCCTTTCTTTTTCGGCTCCGCTTAACATTGTCCTCACCGCTGACACGGACAACACCGGGAATGGTCAGGTTGTGCTGAACAATCTCGGCTCATCGGGATCACCAGGATTTCCTCTAACCGTCATCAATACGTCCGGTGGAGACCTCACAGTTACCGCTAACAGCAGCAATCTCACGGGTACCTCAGCCATTACATTGGCCGCCAACAATGTGATTACGACCAATGGATTTAGGTCTGAGGAAACACCCATCAGTGGTTCAGTCACTTTCAACGGCACCGCTAGTGACGGTAGCCTGGGCATTAATCTAGAGAGCAATTCAGAGTTTGATGTAGGGGGAAACATTACCCTGATCAGCAATCAGGATATTGAAGTAGATACCCTGGCAGCAGGTGGCAACATTACCGTTACCACATCGGAATTTTTTAGGGCCTTAGGCAGTTTTGATCGCAGTGAGTCAGAGTCTGGTAATTTCCCTCAGTTTGTCAGCGTAGTCAGCGATCGGGGTCAGGTAGCTATCACCCATGGTGGCAATGGCGAGACCCCTTTTGTCGTCGGTGATCCTGGCGAGAACGGCACTGCAGCTGCCATTGTCGCTACTAGGAATGAAATCTCTCCAACAATATCTTTCCCAGGAGACTTTATTGAAGGAGATATTTCAATTGCAACTGGAGATCCTGAACCCGACCCGGATCCTGAACCGGACCCGGACCCTGAACCCGACCCGGACCCTGAAGATTTACCCGATGTAGACGACTGTGTTGCAGACTGTACAACTGACTCATCCAACCCAGAACTGACTGAAAAAGATGATCCTGGTGTTCTTCTCACGGTTGATCCAGAGTTACTCCCTGAGGCAGAACAAGCACTGTTACTCAATGAGATTAAATATACGGATGAGTTTCGCGGTCACCTCAATCTTGATGATGAAGAGACCTTGAATCCTAAACTCCCCCAGTTACAGCAACAGCTAGCCTTGGCAGCGGAAGAGACTGGGGAACCTACCGCCATCGTTTACGTTTCGTTTGTGTCCCCTACTGAGACAAACACCCATGACCAGGTGTTGCCGAAACAAGCCGAAACACCCACCATCGAAGGCACCGAAGTTCTAGAACTCGTGGTGATCACGCCAGAGGGCCTGCCAATTTTGAAAACCTTTGCCGTTACTGAGGCAGAGGTGCAAAAAACGGCTGAACAGTTCATTAGCAATGTCGCCAACCGGGGACGGGTAAACCGCAACACCTATTTAAGTTCAGCCCAGCAACTCAACGATTGGCTGATTGCGCCGTTAGAGGCTGAACTCTACGGGCGGGGTATCACTAATATTGCCTTTGTCATGCCGTCAGGCTTGCGATCGCTCCCCGTCTCTGCCCTGCACAATGGGGACCAATTTTTGATCGAGCGATTTAGTGTGGGTCTAATGCCCAGCGTCAGCCTGACGGACCTGCGCTATGTGGATGTGCGGGATACTGAGGTACTGGCCATGGGGGCATCCGTCTTTGATGATCAGCCCGAACTGCCTGCGGTCCCCCTCGAACTCAATACCATCGCTGAGCAACTGTGGCCGGGCGACTTTGTGCTCAATGAAACCTTTACCCCCGACGCCCTGATCGCCAACCGTGCCCGTAAGCCCTACGGTATTTTGCACCTGGCTACCCATGGAGAATTCAAGGCCGGTGAGCTGGACCAATCCTATATTCAGTTTTGGGATCAGCGTTTAAGTCTCGACCAGGTGAGATCCTTAGGCCTCAATAATCCCCCGGTGGAGCTGATGGTGCTCAGCGCCTGCCGCACGGCCCTAGGTAATCGGGAAGCGGAATTGGGTTTTGCCGGTCTAGCCATCCAGGCCGGCGTGAAGACGGCGATCGCCAGCCTATGGAAAGTGGATGATGTCAGCACCGCCGGGTTAATGACCCAGTTTTATACCAGTTTGCAAACGGAGCCGATCAAAGTTGAGGCCCTGCGTCAGGCCCAGCTGGCCATGCTCAACGGTGAAATTCGGGTCGAAGCGGGGCAGCTGCTGTGGTCGGGGGGCTCATTGGAACTGCCGGCGGAACTGGCCAACATCGACAGCGACTTATTTTCCCATCCCTATTTTTGGGCCTCCTTTACAACTATTGGTAGCCCTTGGTGAAGGCAGGCCTTGTTGGGCAAGGGTTTCGGGATTGGCTAAATTTGCGTGCCTTAGATATGCATTAATTTTGGGGCACCTGTTCGTTGGTGGGGTGAGAAAGGGGGTTGGAGAAATGAATGGTAGCTCTTGGTGAAGGGGTGAGAAGGGGGGGTGGAAAAATGGATTGACGTACTATAATTAGCGGGGTCTAGACTGCTTAAGGGCTAGATTTTAAGAGCATTTTTTAGGAGCATTGTAGGTTATGGAACGGTTTCGATCACTGCTTCGATCACTAACGCGGTCGCTGATGGGCATCTGTTTAGTTGCGATCGCAACCCTACTGGTGAGCTGTAGTTCTGGAGGGCAGGCCACTGCACCCGCCACCTATTCAGCCGCCCAGCTTTCGCAGATCAGTATCTACGCAGGCCGCATCCAAAGCTCAAAAGATCGCTTACCTGAGTTGGCTGATTATATCCGCACCAAGAACTGGGTCAACATCGATAATTTTATCCACGGTCCCCTGGGTACTCTCAGAGAAGGCATGAATCGCCTAGCGTATCAGCTATTACCCGAAGATAAAGCCAACCTCTTAGCCATCGCTGACAAAGTTTCTGTTGACCTTGAAGCAATGAGTTCTGCCGTGGGTGCCTATGACTTTAACGGTACCAGTACGGCCTATGCCAAATTCGCCAGTGACTTGAGCAAACTTCTCAACTCATTGCCCACGGCAGAATGAGCCACAAAATCATCCCCTAGGTAATCCCTGATCTATGACAAGAATTGCTATCATCGGCTGTGGCATTGTTGGTGCGACCATCGCCTACGAACTAAGTTCTCATAGCGATTTAGAAATTCACCTCATCGATCAAGGAGACCCAGCCCAAGGCTCCACCCAAGCAGCCTTGGGCGTTTTAATGGGGATTATTAGCCACAAGGTCAAAGGACGCAGCTGGCGACTGCGTCGAGATAGCGTTGAACGATATAAGACCTTAATTCCCGAATTAGAAGAGTCCCTAGGGCGGCCAATTCCCCACATCCAAGGCCTGCTCAGTTTATGTTTTGATCCAGAACGGCTACCCCACTGGCAAGACCTACAAGAAAAGCGGGCCAGCCAAGGCTATCCCTTAGAAATTTGGTCCCCGGATGAGCTGCGACAGCACTGTCCCCAGATCGATGCCCAGAATGTCGCTGCCGCCATCTATTCCCCACAAGATGGCCAGGTCCATCCTCAGCAACTGACCCTGGCCCTGGTGGAAGCAGCCCAGCAACGGGGCGTTATCTGCCACTGGCAAAGCCCCGTTTTAGGCTTAAAGACCCAATCGGGCTATTGTTCTCAGCTGCAGCTGCCCGATGAGAGTCTCGATGTCGATTTTGTGATCATTTCAGCGGGGCTGGACTCCGCTGACTTGAGCCAAATCGGGCCAGAACCGCTACCCATGATCCCGGTCCTGGGACAAGCTCTGGAAGTTGAACTGGAACACCCCCTGGGGACTGACAATTTCCAGCCGGTGATTAACGGTCATGATATTAATCTGGTGCCCTTGGGGGAAAACCGTTATTGGCTAGGGGCAACGGTGGAATTCCCCCCCGGTGGTAAAGCCGTAGAACTACCCCTAGATGTTGAACTAGTACCCAATCCAGAACAGTTAGAACAGATGCGACAGCTGGTAACGGGCTTCTGTCCAGCCTTGATCAAGGCTCGGATTGTACGTCACTGGAGTGGGTTACGCCCCCGCCCCCAAGGGGAGAGAGCCCCTGTGATTAAGCCCTTAGCAGGCTATGAAAACGTGATTTTGGCAACGGGCCACTATCGCAATGGGGTGTTGTTGGCTCCGGGAACAGCCGTAACGGTGGCAGAACTCCTGGGACTCACGGTCAAAACCGAAGGCAGATATGGAGAAAAAGAAGGACTAGGAACTTTGGCAGACGAGGGTCTAAGCTAAACTGATATGGCCAGTCTGTATCCTATCGCCAACGATGATTACGACTCCCCAACGGCTGATGATCACTCCACCATTAGAAAATGGCGATCGTTTAACTCGGTCTGAATTCGAGCGTCGTTATCAGGCCATGCCCCACCTACGCAAAGCAGAGTTAGTAGAGGGAGTTGTTTACACTATGTCATCACCGCTCAGAATTAGAAGCCATGGTGAGCCCCATGGCAATCTGACTGGTTGGTTATGGACCTATAAGACATCCACTCCCGGTACTGTCATGGGCATTGAACCTACAGTGCGGCTGGATGCTGACAATGAGCCCCAGCCTGATGCAGTTCTATTTGTGCCAGGGCGTCAAGCGAGCATTGCAGAGGATGATTATATTGAAGGTGCCCCAGAACTGGTCATTGAGATTGCAGCCAGTAGTGCTGCCATTGATCTCCATGATAAAAAGCGGGCCTATCGGCGTAATGGCGTGAACGAATACATTGTGTGGCGTACCCTGGAAAACCAGCTGGATTGGTTTAGCCTAGAAGCAGATGAGTATGTTCCTTTGGTCGTGGACGAGCAGGGCATTCTTTACAGTCAGGTATTTCCTGGGCTATGGCTAGATGTATTTGCTTTGTTGTCGGGGGATATGGCACAGGTGCTGACAGTGTTACAAAAGGGCTTAGCAACGGAGCAACATCGGGAGTTTATGCAACAACTCTCCGCAGAAAGCAACCATAACCGATAGCTAGAATATCAATCTAAGGCATCTCGTAAGACATGGGACACTATGATATTGCTCGAAAAATTGAGGAGATGGATCCGGAGCGAGATGCTGTTGCCATTTGTCATCTACTGGCAGGCTACGAATTTCCCTGGGATATCACCCGTGCCTTAGAAATTGCCCTGCTGCGTACATTTTGTGTGCCGAGCATCGCCCAACTACTGGATCACACAGGAGAGTTTCAGCATCATACCCAAAAGCGCTACGACGATACCGGAGTCATTGTCTCAGAGTTGTTTAAATGGGGCTATGAGCATCCCCGTGGTCAGGGTTTTCTGCAGCGGATGAATGCGATCCATGGTCGATATCCCATTGGGAATAGCGATTACCTCTATGTGCTGTCCACATTCATCTATGAGCCCGTACGCTGGTGCGATCGCTTTGGCTGGCGACCCCTGAGCGACTTGGAAAAGCAGGCCATGTATCACTTTTGGGTGGCCGTAGGGCAGCGCATGGGCATTACCGATATCCCCGACTCCTATGGGGCGTTTGAACAATATAACCAAACCTACGAGCAGCAGCATTTTGCCTATGCCGCCGCCAATCAACGGGTAGCAGGTGCCACGCGGGCCATGCTGTTGGGTTGGTTTCCGATGGGGTTGCGATCGCTCGCCAACCAAGCCATTCCAGCCCTGTTAGATGCCCCTCTGCTCAATGCCCTGGGTTGGCAACCGGCCCCAGCCAGTCTTACCCAACTGCTGGAAAATGGCCTGAAAGTACGCAGTCGTTTTTTACGTAAACTTCCCCCCAGATCTCTGCCAGACTTCTTTGCCGATCAATCCATTCGTAGCTATCCCCAAGGCTATGGCCTAAATGACATTGGACCCCCATCACTGTTGGCGGATCTAAACTCTATCGATCAGAAAGAACATTCCTAGGAGATTGCCATGGCCATGCAGCTAGACAACGTCGTTCCCTTTGGTCGTCTGTTTGACGAATACGTGAGAATGTTTAATCTCACGGAGACAGATCTACGAGGTTCCATTCTCAGTGTTGCCGACGGACCCGCAGGCTTTAATGCCCAAGGCACTGAGCTAGGCTATACCATCAAGTCGGTTGATCCCCTCTACTGCTTCAGCGCCGGGGAAATTAAACAACGCTTTGACGCCGTTGTGGACAACATTATCACCCAAGTGGAAAACACCCCAGATGACTGGATTTGGAGCTATCATAGTTCCCCGCAGGACCTACGAAAAAACCGTGAAAAAGCCATCCAAACGTTTTGCCAAGACTTTGCCCAGGGCAAAGCCGAAAACCGTTACGAAGTTGGAGAACTGCCCCAGCTAAAATACCCAGATTCCAGCTATGACCTGGGGCTCTGCTCCCATTTTCTGTTTCTTTATTCCGATCAGTTTGACCGCACCTTTCACCTAAACTCGATCTGCGAAATGCTGCGCGTATGTCCGGAAGTTCGCATTTTTCCCCTCCTTACCCTCAGTTTGCAACCCTCCCCCCATCTAGACTTTGTGATAGAGGCCCTAACAAAGCTAGACTATCAATGCAAGATTCAGCCAGTGGCCTACGAACTACAACGTAACGGCAACAAAATGCTCAAAATTACAGCCAATCCATCATAGTTTTTTGTCAATCATGGTCACTAGACGACAACTCCTCCAAAACACTGCCCTATTTACTGGAGGCCTGATCATGGGCTGTACGAACTCCAACCCTAACCCAGCCCGTACATGGGTGATGCCCGATGAAGCGATGCCCCACCAACGCACCTGGATGGCCTTTGGCGCAAGCGAGCAGATCTGGGGTCGTCAACTATTGCCAGAAGTCCGACGTAATTTAGTCACCATTGCCCAAACCATTGCTCAGTATGAGCCAGTGTCAATGCTCGTCAGAGCTGAGGAGTATGATCTAGCCAAAAACCTATTGGGGGCCTCCATAGAGCTAGTGGTTTCCCCCTTGGATGACTTGTGGATACGCGATACGGGTCCCCTGTTCGTCTGGTCTGACCAGGGTAAAAAAGCAGCCATTAACTTTAATTTCAACGGCTGGGGTCAAAAGCAAGTGTTTGCACAAGATGCCACAGTGGCTGAGTTGGTAGCTGGCCAAGCCGAGGCTGAGGTGATTAATACTAGCCTGGTCTTAGAAGGTGGCTGTATCGAGGTGGATGGCCATGGCACCGCCATCATCACCGAAAGCTGTGTACTCAATGAAAACCGTAATCCCGGTGTTTCTAAGGCCCAGTTTGAAGATTTGCTCATGCCCCTGCTCGGTCTTGAAAAGATCATTTGGCTACCGGGCATCAAGGGCTATGACATTACCGATGGCCATACCGACTTTTATGCTCGCTTTGCCAGTCCTGGAGTTGTTCTAGCAGGTTATGAGCCGAACCCAGAATACTTCGATCATGAGGTGACTAAGCAACATCTAGAGATTCTACAAACGGCAACCGATGCCCAGGGTCAGTCCCTAGAGGTAATTGTTCTGGAAGCCCCTGGCACCATCCGCAGCACCTATGAGACTGAAGACTTTGCAGCGGGCTATATCGGTTTCTATGCCTGTAATGGTGCCATCATCATGCAGGACTTTGGCGATGGGCCAGCTGACCAAGCAGCGCAGCAGGCATTGCAGCAAGCTTTTCTTGATCGCGAAATTGTTGCCATCAATATTGATGGCATTGCCGCTGGCGGTGGTAGCATTCACTGCGCCACCCAGCAGGAGCCCATGCTGGTAGCTACTCCCTAGGGGTTGATACCCCCTAATCATTCGCAATGGTAGATATTCTTTTTTGCCAGTAATAGGGCTTCGTTGTAGGCTGACAGTGGTGTTTAGCTCCTTCAAAACTATGCGCAATCCTACCGCCATTGGCCTTGGGTTAATTACCCTACTCGCAGGTCTGACCATTGCCTATTTCTCCCGTCAGCAGGCCGTTGCCCAAGCCACAGCTCCCACTGGACTGATTATTAAGTCCAGTCCCTACAGCGTTGAAGAAACGGAAGACCGGTTTAAGAAAATCTTAGAAACCAAAGGGTTAAACCTATTTGCCACCGTGGACCATGCCCAAAATGCATCAGGGGTAGATCTGGAGCTGCGGCCTACTCGGGTGGTCATTTTTGGTAATCCCAAAGTGGGCACGCCCTTGATGCAGTGTCAACAGACCGTTGGCATTGACCTGCCGCAAAAGGTGCTGATTTGGGAAGACGAACAGGGCGAAGTTCAGCTGGCCTACGATGACCCGCAGTATTTAGGGGGACGTCATCGCCTCAATGGCTGCGGCATCGAGGCAATTAAAACAATCTCAGGCGCACTCAATAACCTGACTAATGGTGCGATCGCACCCTAGGATCATTTAACAAAACCCACGGTAATGTACCTGGGCAAATTCACAAAAACAGAGCCCTATGGGATGACGTCTTTAACCGACTGTCCCAAGGGGGACGAACCCTGTCAGCAAACGGCACCAACACTAGACCCTATTAACGACTATCATCAGGTGGCCTGTCATTATCCTACTACTACTCAATGACGCCACCCCAATCTACCAAACTACTGGGCATCGGCTTAGTGCTCCTAAGCTCCCTGAGTCTATCGATTCAAAATGTAGTCTTACGGCTGTTTTTTAGTGAGAGTCGGCTGTTTGGTCAGATTCCCTTCGGTGGATTTGTGACTCCCCATCTGAGTAATGTGGTCCTGCTACTAGCCATACGCATGGCGATGATGACGTTGCTGTTGACTGGGTTGATCCCCTGGTTATATCCGAAGACGTTTAGGGCGTTGGGGACATTGCCAAAGACACCTAGGTTGTTGGGCGCTGTTTTAGCCAGTGGGGTATGTTTGTTTTTGGGGTTGATTTTGTTATATATGGCCCTGAGTCAGGTGGCGGCAGGGATTGCGATCTCCACATTATTTATCTATCCAGCTATTACGGTTCTGTTGGCTTGGCTATTTTTTCACCAGGTGCCGCAAACCTATCAGCTTGGGTTCATGGTGGTCATTTCCATAGGTGTTGTGCTCACCTCTCTGACTACGTCTGTTGAACCTACGGGCAATCCGTTGCTTGGGGGGATTTGTGCCCTGGGGGCTGGGCTAGGGTTTGGACTATATGGTATTTTTGCGGAGCTGTCGCTGAAGGGACAGCCGGGGTTGCATCCTGTACCTTTTTCGTTATTTACGTTTGCCATGGTAGCCGTCTTGGCCAGCCTGGCGCTCATGGTCTTGCAAGAAATAATCATTGAACCAGCAGTTTGGGCTCCGGTTCTGGGAATGACTTTTATTTCGGCTATCTTCACTTTGGTAGCCTACATCTTAAATAACTTTGGCATTGGTTTCATTGGCGCATCGTTAACGGCATTACTCACGGCCAGTGCGCCTGCGTTAACGGCACTATTGGCCTGGTGGGTAGTGCAAGAGGCATTAGAACAACAACAAATTATTGGCATTGGGTTGGTGACACTTGGCGTGTCTATGCTGAGTTTAAAGTCTCGTCATACTCATTAACACCTAATCTCAGCTGCATTTAAGAAGATAACGATTTTAGGGGTAGCAAAAATAGACGACAGGGCAAATGTCAGCTACGACGTTAACTTTTAAAAAACTTTCCAGACGGTTGGTATATAGGAGGGATGATTATGCTGAACTTTCCGCCTAATCACCCATATAGTTGGATTAGGCTGACATATTTCCACCTAATCACCCGTATAGGGATCTTAGGCAGAAATATTTCCACCTAATCACCCGTATGGGGTAGATAGGTGGAAACTTTCCCTCTAAGTAATAGTTATGCCATCAGGTTTTTGCTGTATGTAGGGCTAAGCTGATCGTCATTCAAATTTCTAGACTGATCCCTTTGTTGCAAGGGCTTTAGAGTGATTATCATGCATTTAAAATGCACGACAACTTACCTTGGGACTTAGGCTGTTCTAGTGGGAATCTTAGGGGGTGAAGAATTTTTTTGAGTGGAAATATGATTCCTGACTCCCTGGATAACCACAAGCACCAGCAAAACTTATTAGAAACGCGAGAACTGGTCCCAAAAAAGAGTCCGCCCTTTCAATTTCTCACTCTCCGAAAAAAGCTTATCTTTGGTTATGCCCTGGTTGGAACCATTCCACTGGCTGGTGCTGTCGTTGGATTAATGGTGGGTAGCCATTATCAAAAAGAGTCTACTCAAACCTTAACTGCTACCTATCAGGAGCAAAAAAACCTGAGCCATTTGCAGGTGTTGATTTTGCAAAATCGACCTACTAAAGAACTCGCACCTTTTGTTGAAAATCCAGTTGCTTTTCGACAGGTAAGTGACAATTTTTTTGCCCGTTTGAGTTATCTTGACAACTTAGTTACTAGACCTCTTGCATAATAGTTTCTATGGTAGATTTTTAGGTTTTGGTTCATTGCTTTACACCTAGGCAGATGAACTACGAAGCCACCCAAACCCTTAGCAATTCAAAGTTTAAGCGTCGATTCGGCG
>NZ_JAYGIG010000134.1:0-40977 GCF_034932105.1 Leptothoe sp. PORK10 BA2
GATGTTCTGCCGTATTCGCGGTTACCTATCCACTCTACGCAAACAGGGGCATAACGTTCTGGATGCCCTCATGGGATTGTTCTCTGGAAACCCTATAACTCTCCTACCCCAGCCTGAGTAGTTACCTAGATTCTACATTAGCCCTCTCCCTAAAGTCCTCTCCCAATCTTTGGAGAGGACTTTGAGACTGGAGACAAATTTCAAAAAAAGAGATTTTATTCTATAGAGAATACCTTGGTTGACTCCCCTTCTCCCAAGCTTGGGAGAAGGGGTTGGGGGATGAGGGCTCGAAACTTTAGATCACTCTCCGACCGATAAGTACACCATGGCCTTACCAAAAGGCATCCCCAAAAGGTAAAACCAAGAAAACCAGCCCTGGGCAGCAACCCCTATGGACAGAACCGGTGCCCTAGCCCAGCTTTCTGGGCTAGGGGGCGGACTACCAGAGGTCATAGGCAAATGCTCAACGGTACGCCCCTAAGATACCGACTTTTAGCTATGTTTGTTAGAAAAGATCAGCTGCTGGTGACTGACGTTGCCGCTCTAACTGTCGTTGTTTTACCCGCTCAGCAAATCGGGCCCGCTGTTCTTCCGTCAGTTTGTCATAGCAGTGGGGACAAGTAATTCCCGGCTCATAGTGGGAGGATTGGGTATCCTGCTCCGAAATCGGATGGCCACAGCCGCGACACATGACATACCTACCGGGCACCAAACCGTGCTGCACCGTCACCCGTTCATCAAAGACAAAGCATTCCCCCTGCCAAAGACTCTCTTCAGCGGGAACCTCTTCTAGGTATTTAAGAATGCCACCTTGGAGGTGATAAACCTGCTCAAACCCCTGCTCTAGCAAGTAAGATGAGGCCTTTTCACAGCGAATACCACCGGTACAAAACATGGCTACTTTCCGATGTTTGGCAGGATCTAGCCGCTGAGCGGCATAGTCAGGAAACTCTCGAAATGACTCAGTTTCTGGATTTTTAGCCCCTTGAAACGTGCCAATATCGACTTCATAGTTATTGCGGGTGTCGATCACCAATACATCTGGGTCAGAAATCACCTGGTTCCAGTCTTGGGGAGCCACATAGGTTCCCACCTTTTGGGTTGGGCTGATCCCTGGCCGCCCCAGGGTGACAATCTCTTTTTTCAGCTTCACCTTCATGCGCTCAAAGGGCTGGGTTTCTGCTTGGGAGGTTTTGTGGGTGATGTCCCCCAGGCGGGCATCTTGCTTCAGCTGGGCTAGGAGGATGGCCAAGGCTGCATCGGTGCCCGCCACAGTGGCGTTAATGCCTTCTAACGCCAGCAAAATCGTGCCTTTAATGTCTTGGGCCTGGCACAGCTCCATTAAGGGCTGACGCATCGCGGCAAAGTCATCGAGCTGCACAAACTTATAAAAGGTGATGACAGTCCAAGGCATGGGAGATTTTTTTGAGGCTGATGGGGGCATGGAGGCCTGACCTGAATCCGAATCTATCTTAGAGACTTGGGGGTGGATAGGTAAATAACCCTGGGCCATGGGTGATGACAACCACCTTAGCAATATTGTCGATAAACCTCCCTAGCGGCCCGATGTAAGTACGAGTGTCGATAAATCAGCGCGTTCATGTCCTTGCCATAGCCGCCGCCGATCACACAGGCCACCGGATAGCCTGCCTGGGCACAGGTTTTTAGCACATAGTGATCACGGCGATAGAGTCCTTCATCGGTTAAGGCCAGCTTGCCCAGTCGATCATCTCGGTGGGGATCCACACCGGCATCGTAAAAGACTAAATCAGGCTTGACCTGGATAATTAACCCCGGCAAATGGGCCGCCAGCTTTGCTAGGTACTCGTCATCTTCAGTGCCTTCATCCAGGGGAATATCCAGATCGCTGATTTGTTTGCGACCGGGAAAATTGACGGCGCAGTGCATGGAAAAGGTGAATACCGTCGGATCGTCGCGAAAAATCCAGGCGGTGCCGTCCCCCTGGTGGACGTCTAGGTCCACTACTAGAACTGTTTTGAGGAGGTTTTGGGCCTGGAGTAGGCGGGTTGCGATCGCAATATCATTAAAAATGCAAAACCCCGACCCATGCCCAGGAAATGCATGGTGGGTACCCCCTGCCGTATTACAGGCCAAGCCATGGTTCAGCGCCAGCTTAGCCGTCAAAATCGTTCCCCCCACTGCCGTACAGGTACGGCGCACCAGTCCCTCACTCCAGGGCAAACCAATCCGCCGCTGCGCCATAGCATCCAACGTGCCCCCGCAGTAGGCCCTCACATAGGCCATTTCATGCACTAACTCTAGCCAAGCTTGGGGCGGTCGACCCGGCTGATAAAGCTGATCCTCCCCAATCACCCCATCCCTGACCAGCAGATCCCGCAACAGCTTAAATTTTGGCATGGGAAACCGATGCCCAGGGGGCAAAGGCGTCACATAATCAGGATGATAAATAACTGGCAGGCCAGACAAAGGACTGAATCACCGACAACCCGGCGGCTTACAAGAATGAGTTAATTGAACGAGTCTGACGCACATCTAACCGATGGGCCAGACTGCCTTCTTTCCAGTCCAAGGCAGAGGTCTCATTTTCCGGCACCACGGTTACCGGAGTGGTAGCCCCATGCCCCACCGCAAATGAAACCGGATTAGCCGATCTAGATGCCGTTTGGAGAGGCGTGTGCTGAATTTCCCTCTGCCCTGGGCGAAAGGCCATCACCTGGGATACAGGGCGCTGGGAACCAAGCCGACGATTTTTAGAGCGACGATTTCGACGCCCCGTAGGCCGGCTGGGAGTGGGCCTGTTACCATTAGCCCTAATGCCGCCAGCAGGTCGCACCGAGCGATGGGCAACTGGAGCCTCCAGAGCCCGGCGTCGAGCCCGACGAGGCTCCGCCGTTAATAATCCCTGTTTAGACATCAGCATGCAGCCGCCAGCGCAGGCGGCCACCATCACTAGCAGGGGCCAGACGGGCATGGACTGCTCCGACGCACCGGGCAGGGTGGCGGCTGGATCTCGCTGGGTCAGCACCATTTCATCTTCATCCGGTAGCACCAGACGAGCAGCAGCAGCGGCATCGGGGGCACTTAATGGCTGTCCATCAATACTGCTAGTCACCGGAGCCAAGACCATCTCACGACCAGGGCTAGAGAGACCGGCCCAAGCAATGGAAATCAAGACAATAAACGTCAGCCAGAGACCACCCACCAGCAGCCAGGGTCTAACTAAGAATAAATCTGACCAAAATGATGATGTACCGGCCTTAGCCACTGCCTTCTTTTGTGGCTTGTTTTGTGGCCCCTTTTTTGAAGCTTTTGGTGGGGCAGCATCTCGGGAAGACCTTTGTGAGGCAGTATGACGGACATTACGGGCCATCTCGGGAGGCTTCTGTCCAGACGGCTGTACATTAGCTGTCTGCAACCTGACAGCATGCTTATTTTTTACAGCAGGCCTACCTGCCAGATTATCGGTGGGCGTATGGGCGGGCTTATCCGCGAGCTTGTCCGTGGGCTTGGCCTTCACTCTGTGCTTACGCGTGCGCCTCGAAGTAGGCTGAAACAGCCCCTTAACCCGCGTATATAGTTGCTCAGTCAAGACAGAAGGCTTAGCCATAGCACAATACGTTCTCTATACAAGCAGCACACTCACCCGTAATATCCAGAATATCGGCATTGTAGGGCCTCTCCACCACAATGACTAGCGTTAAGGTGTAATTCTTCAGATATTTGCCATAATATCGCAAACCTGAAGATCCCATATACGCAGACCGCTAGCGCTGTACATCTAATTCAGCCAAGTATTGCCCCGGATCTCGAGCCACCCAGCCTTCAGCAGAGTTAGTACGCACCTCAAAGTACAGAAACGACTCCGAAGCACTGCCAGCTACAGTACCCAAATTAGTGCCTTCAGACACTGCATCCCCCACCGCAAAATCAGTCTGGAGAAGATTCCCATAGCGGGTTTGCAAACCATTACGATGGTTAACCACCACCATTAAAGCGCCGTTGGTTTCCCCGACAAACGCCACAATGCCCTCAGCAGCAGCCATCACCACAGTTCCTGGGGTTGCAGCTAAAGCAATGCCACTGTTAAAAACCAGTTCATCCCGCTGGGGATGGGGTTGCCAACCATAGTTCAAGACAAGTCTGGTGAAGTTTGGTAATGGATAAACCAGGTCGGTCGATGCAGCTGCCGTCGCAATGATCGTCCGGTTACTACCAGGAATAAATACGCGATTCGGTAAGTCCTTGGGACACCCATTCACCTCAAAGAGCAGATCGGCCCTAGTGCCATGGGATTCAGCCAAAGACTGCCAGGTTTGCCCCGCCCCCACCTGCACCACCCTGCCATTAAACGGTGGGATTTCAATCACCTGACCCACAGGCAATACACCCTGGGACGATAGGTTAGGATTCATCGCCGTCAGGGTGGCAGGCAACAAACCATACTGAGCAGCCACGGTGCTCAGGGTTTCTCCAGCCCCAATGCGATGGTCAACCACCTGGGCCAGTGCGGCCTCTGGGCAAAGTGACGCTTGGGCCGCCATGGGATAGTAACCCAGGGGAATTATCCCCACCAGCAGGAGTAGATGTTTATAAAATTTTTGGATTATGCGCATTCTAGGAACACCCTAGTATTGTGAATCATGGAAAATCTGGATTTTGGTAGAGAAATGGCGAACATAGCCCCGGATATCAACGATATTCAGTACCATAGAAAAGGTTAAGGCAACCGTAAATATCTAGCCCAAGACATTTTCGAGAGGATCTTCGCTAAGGTAAGGTCAACATGGTGCCAATAACACATTAATGAGGCAGCGGCGATGGGCATTGCTCCCAAACAACTTGGTGTATATGCGGGCCTACTTCTAGTGGGCAGCGCAGCCGGCTGGGCTACCCACAGCTATTTTTTCAATCCTGCCACTGACAACCAGGATAGCCAACTACCGATCGCTACTTCGGTTCTACAAACAGCGGCTGAGCCGGTGGAAACAGTGCCCCAAAACCAAGCAGCCACCCCTCCACCCATCGATAATCCTAATTTTATTGCAGCCGCTGCCGAACAGGTGGGACCGGCTGTGGTGCGCATTGATGCATCTCGTTCCGTCTCAGGTGTGTCCGAAACCTTGGAGCACCCCTTCTTCAAGCGCTTTTTCACAGAAGAGTTGCCGATCGATCCTGAACTGCCCGAGCGGCTCGAACAGGGCACCGGATCCGGCTTCATCTTGAGTCCAGATGGTCAAGTCATGACCAATGCCCATGTGGTAGAAGGGGCCAGCATGGTAACCGTCACCCTAAATGATGGCCGCACATTTGAAGGCAAAGTGATCGGCACTGACCCCATCACCGATGTTGCCATCGTCCAAATCAATGGGGATAACCTGCCCACCGCCCCCTTGGGGTCAACGGATAATCTTTCCCCTGGTCAATGGGCAATTGCCATTGGCAATCCTCTAGGTCTGGACAATACGGTCACCGCTGGCATTATTAGCGCCCTTGGCCGCACCAGTTCCCAAGTGGGCATTTCTGACAAACGGGTGCAGTTTATTCAAACTGATGCCGCGATCAATCCAGGTAACTCCGGTGGGCCCTTGCTCAATGCCCAGGGAGAAGTGATTGGCATGAATACGGCCATTCGGCATGGGGCCCAGGGTCTGGGCTTTGCAATCCCCATTGAAACCGCTAAGCGGATTGGCGATCAGCTGGTTAAAGATGGTGAGGTGCAGCATCCCTATCTAGGCATTCAGATGGTCAATCTCAATCCAGAAATGCGGCAGCGCATTAACGCCGACGACGAAATTGACTTTACGATCGAGGTGGACTCAGGTGTAATGGTCATCCGCGTCATGGAAGGTACGCCAGCTGAAGAATCTGGTATCCAGCGCGGGGATGTGATTAGCAAAGTCAACGAAGTTGAAGTCGTCACAGCGAACGATGTACAAGCCCAGGTGGAAGCAAGCAGCATTGGCAAAGCCCTCAAGGTAGAGGTGAATCGCAAGGGTGAAACACAAATCCTAGAGGTCAAGCCAACTAAGATGCCCCATGGGCTGCAGTAATCTAACAAGCTTAGGGCGGCGAGTGAACCTACCGCACCAATGGACGGTCATAGGTGCGGCGTCCTAAGACAAAGTATGGCAATCGAAAAAGTAGAACGTCTCTAAAAAAATAGGGGTACCAAGTCAAAGCAGGACGTTTTCCCAAGAATAGTATTCAGGAGTCAGGAATCAGGGCCTCACTGGCTTCTGGCTTTTGGCCCTTGATTCCCCACCTAGCCAGGATTTTCCGGCTGAAGTTGATACCCCAAAATAGCTCCTCAGAGCGATAGTTTTTAGACTTTTACCTAGCCAGCTAGATCTGAGAAATCGTCATCGGTCTCACCGTCTAGGGCTGACACCCCAGATATGCTGGCTTCTAGTTCCATCCGCTGCTCCATTTGCCGCAGGAAATAGCCAGTCATCATGGCCGATGCTAACAAGCCTGCCAAATTTTCCCGATCAGTTGTGACCTGTACGCTAAACCCCTCCGATGGCAACACCCCAATCAGCCCTTGGACATTCTGGGAGATAATCTGCTTAATCTCACCACTCACCGACTGGGCAACGCGGGTCAGCACTTCAGGGGGCTGGTGTTGCAGGTACTTCAGCAACTGATTAACCTGCGCATCATCTGACCCCATGCCGATGAATTGAGCGCTATCGGGATTAAACATAAACAGCTATGTATTGCTTTTAATTACCTTAGCGTGATGGAGCCATTTTCAGCCAGCCCTTACACGAAGTTCAATATGAATGGTCTGTCCGTAAAGTGCCCCGGCTGCTCCCAGAAATTAACGGTAGCTTAATCTCCACTTAATAACTTTGAAACCTTTTCACGGTTCTAGGATTAACACTGGAGCAGTGGCCATATCGACTTCAGGGGAGGGTTCCAGAACGAGCTGAGGCTCGGACCCTACCATCGATTCCGCCGTGGAATCTGGGGATTCTGCCATTTCTTCCATTGCTGCTTCAGTCTCGTCAGAGGGTTCAGGTAAATTAATTTGTGGAAGTTTATCAATTTCAAAACGCTGATAAAACTTTTCGGTTACCTGTAGCCAAAAGGAGCGGCCATCTGCCTGGCGACGGCGGCGCACAAAGCCCTGATCGACTAAATCATGGACATGACCATAAGCCCCGGAACCACGCAAATCAACTAAGTCTGTCTGGCTCACGGGACCGCGCATGGCGATGGCGGCCAAGGTCCGTAAAGCGCCTAAGCCAATATCTAATGGAATGAGTTCATCCAACAGGGGCCTAAAGGGCTGACGTAGCTGCAGGCTATAGCCGCTTTCCGTTTCAGAAATTTCTAAGGCCCCCTCTCGGTGGGCATATTCCCCCATCAACTGAATCAGACCTTCCTCGGCCGCAGCCTTATCACAGCCAGCATATTCCGCAATCTGGCCAACGGTGAGGGGTTTTGCCTTGAGGTATAAGATTGCTTCAATTTTGTGGGATAAGGACGCCATGGGTACCAACGTTTGCAAACGTTGGTCAAGGATAGCGTAGGGTGCCTACAAGAAGCACCCCTAAAGCAAGCAATCAGTTTGTTGGTGGAATATCTAGTTGGTGGAAATGCGGGTGAGTAAGACCGGACAGGGGGCATTGATCCGCACGTAGTCCGACAATGACCCCCCTAGTAAACGGTCGATATCGGGCAGTCCCTTGGCAATGGAAGGGCGACGATCTGGGGACCCTAGGATGAGTAAATTAACGCTCAGCTGCTCCGCTAGTTGACAAATTCGTTGCCCAGGTTTGCCCTCGGGGGCCACACAGCGATAGTTAATGCGATATCGCTTGGCTTCGGCAATGGCAGGGGCTAAGACTGGATCGGTCTCTGGTTTGGCGTTAATGGCTTCGTCAATCGAGTTGCGTAGGTTAGACAAGGTATGGACAAATACCAACTCACTGTCTTTGATATCACGGGCGAGGGAGATCGCTACCCGAAGGGACTCCTTGGCCATGTCGGATTTATCCAAGGCAACCAAGATACGTTTAATTGGGCGGATGCTATAAAGATCGTCCTTAACCAGCAGCATGGGCCGGGATGACAGCTGAAATACATACTGACTGACGGAGTTATTGAAAATTGCCTTCAGACCACTCAATCCCCGCGAGCCCATGATGATCAACTCGGCATCGATCTCATCTGCCACCTTACAGACCACGGTTTTAGGGTCGCCTTCCAATATCATTGGCGTCACCTTAGAGGCTTCGACGCCAAGGCGAGTAATGGCGTCAGTTAATTCTTGCTGGCCATCAGATTGCTGATCACCCATGTTCCCTGCCCCTATTTGGGGCGATACTACCTTTAACACGGTGACTTGCGATCGCTGAATCACCGGGATTTCCAGCAGGGCTTTGAACATGGTCTCTGTGTTGCCAGGACCGGAACTGGCTAGCAAAATCTTCTCGAACATTGACTAAACCCTATTGGATGAACATTCAAGGATGTATAAATATCTATGATAAACAGGCTGTTTTCGTAAACTACAGCAGGGTTCACAATTCGTAGTTTGGTCGTTAAGTTATCTATGCCCAACCGATGGTTTAACTATAGTTTTCGAGTCCAACCCCACCACACAGACTACAGTGGTGTGGTCTGGCATGGCACCTATATTCAATGGATGGAAGCGGCCCGGGTGGAGTGTCTCCGGGCGGTTGAATTTGCCTTCGAAGACTTCGTTGCCGCAGGCTACGACCTGCCAGTGGTAGATCTACAGCTACGCTACCACCACCCCCTCACCTTGGGAACCGAAGGCTTAGTCAAAACCCGGCTAGATGTGGACCGAGGGGTCAAACTTAAGTGGCTGTATGAGATTTACAACATCACCCAAGAGCCGCCACAGCTATGCATTACGTGCACGGTGGTACTAGTGCCCATTGACATGGCCAAACGTAAAATCGCTCGGCGTTTGCCAGCCGAACTGCAGACCATGTTTGACTCGCTGCAGCAATATTTTGCGGACGAATCAACCATTTAAGCTACCCATTTCAGGTTTCATTGATGGCTAAATCCTCCAGGGATTGGCCCGTCACACGGCAGGTCCGCCAATCGTTGAGCATCACCGCCCCTTTAGACATGTAGAAATCAATGGCGGGCTGGTTCCAGTCCAAAACACTCCATTCAAAGCGGCCACAGCCTTTGGCCAAGGCCACTTGGGCCAGGTGCTGGAAAATAGCCGTGCCGATGCCTCGGCGGCGATAGCCCGGTAAAACGAACAGATCTTCCAGGTAAATGCCTGGTTTCATCAGGAATGTGGAGAAATTGAAGAAATAGATGGCAAAACCGGCAGGGGCTCCATCAATCCGAGCGACAATAGCATGGGCCTTAGGGCTGTCACCAAAGAGGTGCTTTTCTAAATCTTCAGGCGAGCCAATGACGTCATGGGCCAAATTTTCATATTCAGCCAGGGCCATGACTAGCTCAAACAGTAGAGGTGCATCATCTCGGGTGGCGGGGCTAATGATAATGGGGGCGGCCATGGGGCGTGATTAAAAAAGTAGGTGATGTCATGATGGAGCCGTCGCCAAACGGCTTGTGACACGACCGATAATAGTGCTGGCGGTGAACACACCGAAGTGTCGGCTGTCAAGGACGCTAGGCCCAGTTGTATTATCGCTGATTAAGTAGACACTGCCGTCATAGAAGATTTCCTGGACACGCTTAATGAGGAGCATATTGGGTTGTAACGGGTGGGTTGCGATCGCAATATCCCCCAACTGCACCTCAGCTCCCATTGCCGCTAAAACCGTATCCCCCGGCCTCAGCGTCGGCACCATAGAGGTTTCCCGCACCACAAACCGTCGCCGTCGACCCACAAACCATTGGAGATACTCCCCCCATCCAGCCTCGGGGATCGCTAGTTTTCTCGGTAGGCACTGCCCCATTCCCCCGTCCCCTGCCACGCACCAATACCAATCAAATAGAAATCAATAAAAAAATCCCGCAAAGCCTAAACCCTGCGGAATTTCTCAAAGCCATGGGCTATACCAAGCACTAGCTAGCGGTAACCCAAGTCACCTCACGCCCCTTAGTGGCCCAGAAGATGCCATGGATTTTCTCCACCGCAGCCATCAGTTCTTCCGCATGCTGCTGGCTAACTTCGACCTTACAAGCAGAGCAAAGCTTGGCCGCTTTCCAAAATGTATCGTGCAGATCGGGATAGGACTCTAAATGTACCGGCTTGAAATAATCAGTCCAAAGGATTAACAAATCCTCTTTGGTCTTTTGAGCCTGCTCTTCCTTAATCGCAATGTAGCGAGACAAGGTATTGGCATAGGCCACTTTACCTGCTGCATCAGATGGCTCCTCGAGGGCCATAATTTTCTTCGTCATCGACAAAACAGCCTCAGCTGTAATGCGAGCAGAAGAAGGATCGTAGACGCCACAGGGGCCATCACAGTGGGCATGGACCTCCGTCGGGGGGAACCAGGCGTTTAGTAAGGCAATTGCGTTGTTGAGCATAGTCACCAATCGGTTAAATAGTTGATGGGTTTCGGCTAGAAGTTTCGCCGGAAAACATCATTCTGCAAAATCATCCAGCGAAACCATCCGGCGCAGTTAACAGTATACTGCCGTTTTCCTGTCCCTCCATGGGGGATACCAAAGGAAGCATAAGGATGCATTTTGTAATACTTATAATATTCTTGTACTAATACCAAGATAGACTTATTCGATGGCAATCAACTACTTGGGTCAGGACATTGCACCATAGGAATTTACAAGAGCACAAACATTGGAGCCGTCAACGTTGGCTCCGCCCCCCTTGGATAGGCCATGGGACCGGAGCAACAGTCCTACTGTTGACATTAACAAGCTGTAACCATTTAGCCACTGGGCTGGCTGATCCCAATGCCCATTTACCCCCCTGTGTTGATCAAAACTGTGACTGTGGCGATTTTATCAGCCAGGACTTGGCCCAATTAGTCTTCGATGACTCTGACGGTGATACCTATAACCTGGATGGAGACGGCAATGGTCGTGCCTGTGAGAACCTGCCCCAAACCACCCCCGAATTAGATTGGGAAGCCTATTTTTCCAACAGTCCCCACCTAGCCCTCGGCAACCCTAGCCATGCGGGACAAGAGAACATCGATAACTATTTAATCGATCGAGAGCAATATGCCCTAGCCTACAGCCAAAGCCATGGTGTGTTGCGATGGGCTAGCTGGGTCCTTAGCCGGGATTGGGTCGGCAGTACCGATCGGCAAGACAACTTTCGCCCCGACGGCATTCTCCCTAAGGGCACCTACCAAGTCACCCCAGGGGACTACACCAATAGTGGCTACGACCGTGGGCATATGGTTCCTTCCGCCGATCGCAGTGCAACCGCACAAGATAACTCCTCCACGTTTTTGATGACCAACATTTTTCCCCAAACCGCTGACAATAATCGTGGACCTTGGAGAGAGTTAGAAAGCTATTGTCGGGACCTGATCTACCAACAGGGAAAAACGCTTTATATCATCGGTGGCATCTATGGCCAACAGCAGCCCATCGCTAAGGAACGGGTGATTCCCCCCAGTCGGACCTGGAAGGTGGTGGTCATTTTTGAGGGGGAACCGACAGTGGACAATGTCACCGACAACACCGAGACGATTGCCGTTGATATGCCCAACGGCAATCGTCTCGATGAACAGTGGCAGACCTATCAAACCTCAATAGACCGAATTGAATTGGCCACGGGATACGACCTGTTATCGGAGGTACCTGAAGCAGTGCAGGCTGAACTAGAAGCTAGGCGGAGTCGTTATTAAGCCCTGACCATGATGGCAGCATAAGGCAATCTCCATCGACTAGGTCTCAACGATTTTGGTTTTTACGCCAATGACTTGGTCATCTTCTGTTTGCCCTAACAAATACACATCCACTTCCACGGTGCCAATCCGGTAAACCTGAAGGTTTTCCAAGGTCGTTTCGAGTAAATCCCGGAGGTTACGATAACGTTCCACCAGGGTTAATTCGCGAGAATCGAACCAGGACCGTTCCACGGTGGACTGGCCAAAAAAGTCATCCAGGCTGACGATCGCCACTGGGGTATTGTCCGGGTAGCTGCCGAGCAGTCCATCAACGCTGGGGGGCTGTTGATCAGAGGGCAAGATAGCTACTTCAAAGGGATAGTCTGCTTCACTGCGCCATAGTAGCTGGTCACAGGCAGCCTCCAGTTCAGGTAAGAGGTCTTGAATAGTAGGCATAAAAAATATCAACAGAGCAGGCGGGCAAAGACTCTAGGGATAGATTCTAGCAATAGCTTAAGGGCTGTGGTGTCAATAGATACATCACAGCCCTTAAGCACCGTGGATCATGCCCACACCTTAAGGATGACTCAACTATGGCTCTGTAAATGCTGGCTTAAAAACGCCACAGTCCTTTCCCAGGCAAGATCTGCAGCCTCAGCGTTATAGCGGGTGCCAGAGGGATTGGCAAAGGCATGATTGGCTCCTTCATAGAGATAGATCTCAGTATCTTTACCTAGATCATTCAATGCGGTCTCAAAGGCTGCAACCGTTTCGGGGGAAGGGTTGGTATCGAGGGAGCCAAAGTGTCCTTGAATGGGCATTTGTAACGGTTCAAGCACGGCTGGATCGGTGGCAATTTGGCCACCATAGTAAATCACGGCCGCATCTAAATCGGTCGGGAGGGCGAGGGCCGTATTGAGGGACCAGGACCCGCCAAAGCACCAGCCAATACTGGCGACTTTGGGCACCTGTTGCTCGTCCGTTAGATAGTCATAAGCCGCTATGACATTCTGCGTTAGTCGATCGGAATTTTTAATGGCGGCTTGGACCAGGGTTCTGGCTTGATCCGGATCTTCGGCGATTTCGCCATCGTAGAGATCCACGGCTAAAGCTGTATACCCCTCGGCGGCGAGGCGGCGGGTCATGGTGCGAATGTTGTCGTTGAGGCCCCACCATTCCTGAATGACAATCAGCCCTGGCAAGGGGGAAGAGGCATCGGTCGGTTTAGCCAGATAGCCCGTGAAGGGAGTGCCATCAAGGGTACCGTAGGTGACATCTTCCGTTATGACGGCATCGGCAGCAACATCTTGAACCGCTGGGGAGGCTACGGGGGCATCGCCCTTATGGAGTTCTGCCATGGCATTGGCTGGACTACCGTCGGGGGATTGACTAGAGGAAAAGGGGGTATTAACGATGGCACAGCTAATGACCAGGCAAGCTGTAACCAGGGCAAGCCCCAACAATTTACGCATTGTTGGAAAGTTTGATAACGGCGCTTTAAGGGTAACGAATTTTTCTAAAGTCCACCTGAGAAAATAGGGTTGTGCCGGTAGGCCCCACCCCAGGTCCAGGTTTAATCCCTGGATTTGACCTGGGCCTAGGGAACGGCAACCGTGTCTAACAACTGGGCAATAATGGGTTCGCTTTTGTGGCCACCACTGGCAATGACTCGATGGGCTAAGACGGCTGTGGCTAAGAACTTGACATCGTCGGGTAAAACATAGTCTCGATCGTCTAAAAAGGCAAAGGCTTGGGCTGCCCGGTATAGGGAAACCGTGCCTCGGGGGCTAACGCCAAGGGCCACATCGTCATGGTCGCGGGTGGCTCTTACCAGGCTGATGATATATTGCTGGACTGATTCCTCCACCTTGATCTGCTGACATTGCTGCCGCAGGCTATGCATTTCATCAAGGGTAATGCAGGGCTGGAGATCGGCAGGTTTTACGGGCTGGGTTAAGTTATGCAGCATCTTCAGTTCTTCGTCAGCGCTGGGGTAGCCCAGGCTCAGGGACAGGGCAAAGCGGTCCATCTGAGCTTCTGGCAGGGGGAATGTGCCTTGATACTCCACGGGATTTTGGGTGGCGATGACAAAAAATGGATCGGGGACGGGACGGGACACACCGTCAAGGGTCACCTGTTGTTCTTCCATCACCTCTAGCAGCGCTGACTGGGTGCGGGGTGTGGCCCGGTTGATTTCGTCGGTGAGGAGGATATTGGCAAAGACTGGCCCCGGCATAAATTGAAACGCACCGCTGCTGGGGTTCCAGATATTGGTACCGGTGACATCGCTGGGCAGCAGGTCGGGGGTACACTGCACCCGCTGAAATTTGCCGTCAATGCAGCGGGCTAGGGACTTGGCTAGGAGGGTTTTGCCAACACCAGGCACATCTTCGAGCAGAACATGACCACCGGAAAGGAGTGCCACTAGGACTAAGCGGATGGGGCCTTCCTTGCCAACGATGGTTTTATTGAGGTTCTGGACGATTTGATCGATGCGATCGCGCATAGCGGCCCTTCCTTGGGTTAACTGACTACAGCTTACCCACAGAGTTCAGGATTGTGGAATGACCTACCCCATACTTTGCCCGGACCAGTGCCCGGACCAGTGCCCGGACCAGTGTTTGATCACGGCCGCCGATGCATTATGCCGACCAGGAACTGCCAGCACGATGTAAATCGGCGCAGTCCAGGGTAACCTACCCTTTACCAACAGGATTGCTAGAGAATCTTGGCGGTAACGCCTTCGATAGATGTTGTCACATCTATCGAAGGTGCTCAGAAAAATAGAACTCTTCGTCAGCATCCAGAACTTTAGGGAGAAGAGTTTCCAGAATTTATGACGATCTTCCACAGCTCTTGCAGAGCTGTGGAAGATCCTTCAGTTAAAAAACCAATAGCCATAACAGCGGCTCCACCTAATCGCTTTGCGGTAAACACAAAACCTAAGGCAGGGTAAACCTCAAGCGGTGTACCCTGCCTTAGTAGGTTAGTTCCTGCGTACTTCGATGGCACACATGTTTAGGGCATCCACCGACAGGTCACCTTGAACGACCAATTGCCCATTGCTAATGGTGACTGCCCCTAGGTCAAGCCGCTGCCAAGTGCCAGCGGACCCAGACCGGCCATTGCTAATGACCGATCGCCCATTTACTTTTACAGAGAAGGTAACAGTACTGTTATCTTCCATCACCCATAGGTAAACTCGATAGTTTCCGGTGGGAATGCTGTTCATCGTGACACTGACGGAGCGGCCCCAAATAAAGCTCTGCAGCATCGCTTTTTTAGCAGCAGCCACTGGGGGATTAGGTACCGTGCTAGTCACATGGCTTCTCCCAACGGTTGAATAATTGGCAGCATTTTTTCCCTCAAAGGCAACCCCATCAACGGAGACGGCTCCACCATTGAGATTAATGGCACGATACAAGGTTCCAGTCGTAGGCTGGGGGGTTGATGCACCGGCTCTAACCGTTATGGTGACGCTATCGCTGGCGATAGCACCATTGCTATCTTTGACAACTAAAGTGATTGAATGGACCCCAACCGCAAGGTTAACCGAGATGGACCCTCCATTTGTTGTGGCCAATATTTTACTGCCTTCTTGCCAAACATAGGAGACAATCGGTCCATTACCATTGCGAGAGCCTGTCCCATCAAGAACTACTCTCTCGAAGCCATCTCCATTGGTGTCGGTAACTGTTTGATCAGCACCGGCATTGGCGGTAGGTCCTTGTTGTGTCTGCCCAGTGCCTGTTCCCCCAGTGCCTGTTCCCCCGCCCGAGGGAGGAGGAACTACTGTTAAAGGTGTATGACCATATAACTGCATGAACTTTTGGGTAAATGCCCGATGCCAGGCAGGCCGTTGTGAGATAGCCGTGTTGATGCGCGCGATGAACACTTTAGTAGCGTTATTCCAGGTACTGGCAGGATTGGCATAGTTCCAGGTATTTCCGCCATCAATGCCAATGTAGTAATTAGGTCTGTCTGCAAACGGTCTATGATACTTGCCAGCCCAGGAGCCTCGGGTGGGATCATTTAAGTTGTTAGCAGGATCGAGCACATAGAGGAGGGAATTGGTATCCAAGGCTCGAAAATATTGAGGCAAGACTTCCTTGATGTGAGCGCCGAGTTTACCGGCATACTGGGCAAGTTGATTATTGAGCACTACGCATTCGTTGGCTATACGATAATCCGTATTAAAAGCCATGCCCATCCATGTCCAGTCCATTTCCAGCCACCAAACATCTGGAAATCTCCGCCAGATATCATTGCGGGCCTCTCCCCAGGCATTCCAGTTATATCTGCGACCGTCTCCATTGGCGAGGGCATTATCCAGCAGATATGTGCCAATTGAAATCAGTCGTATTTTGCCTCGCTCTGAGGAGGTTAGTTGTTCAAGGAACTGGGGCACGCGGTGGGTTCCCCCCCATACCAAGACATAAATAGGTCGGGGATCGTTACGACTGGCTTCTGCTTTGATAGCGGAAATCGCTTGATTATGGCTAGTAAATAACTTTGTCCGTAGGGCGTCAGGCGTGGGGTAGCCTAATGACCGAAACTTATAGGCCGGATTGTTATAGTCCTCTTGGTAACGGTCTAGAACAATTCGTGTTGCCAGCCCACCGGTATTCAAATCATCGGGCCAAATGCCACTTATTTCTACCTCGTTGGCATACATCATCAAATGGGCCATAGACTGACGGTCGTCGGGATCGCCTGCGCCCGCTTGGATGTCGGAAATAACAACGACACGAGGCCTCTGATTTACTGGAATTATACTGCCTGTTGAGGCTATAGCTCTAGACTGCAGGAAATTATTACTCCAGAGACCCGCAGCACAGCCTAGCAGTGAGTTCCTCAGAAAAACACGCCTATCCATTAGTTTATTCTCCTAATCAACTTAATTAATTTTTCTGTTACTCAATTTGACCCGACTCGATTCTGCAGATTTTTTCAAATAATAGTCCGGACAATTTTCTAGGCACACGCGAAAACCCTTGATCTCTGGTTGGATCAATCACCACGAAATGGGATAAACACCTCATTTCTCCGTTGACTTTAAAGAACTTTCCGGACGGTTGTCAGAAACAACTTTATTTTGGCTTTACTTAACTGTTGCTGGAAAATAGCAAGCTAATATAGTCTAATTTTGCTCGCTAGAGGCCTGATAGTTATGCTGACAGGGAAACGAGTTCATATTAGCTTTTCTTTATCGGTTAAAACGGGGCTTTACCGTAACTTTGCAAAACCTTTTTATAGGACTACTCGATCCCAGCTTCACTTGGGTATTGCTGGTTATTTAAATAACAACTCTATGGTGATTTTGCCTCAGTGTTGTGGATTTCGGAAACAAGTCACGCTGTGAGCATACTGCAATAGGAGAACAGATCGACCGGTAACCCAGGGGAGGAAACCCTTGCTGCCGGGGATCTATAGACGCAGCGGTAGTGCAGTATACAGAGGCGCAGTCCACCTACCGACTCCGGAACTCACGTGCCTCCGCTGGTCCTCTCAGCCAATTGGGAGCGCGCTTCAACAGCTGGGTTGCCTGTTGACTGGAGAGCGGTCGAGCAAAGAAATAGCCCTGACCCTTTTGACAACCATAGGTTTCTAGATATCGCAGCTGCTCCTCCGTTTCAATCCCCTCTGCAACCACAGTCATATTCAGCTTTTGTCCCAGCACAATGATGGTCTGGATGATGTTGCAATCCTCCAGGCTACCTGGAATAGAGGCCACAAAGGATTGATCTATTTTCAAGGTATCTGTAGGAAAACGATGGAGATAGCTGAGGGATGAATAGCCCGTGCCAAAATCATCAATGGCCAGTTGAATGTTTAACTCTTTGAGGGCCAGCATTTGACTGCGGGCCAATGCAATATTGCGCATCAGCATGCTTTCAGTAATTTCTAGTTGAATGTGATGCCCTGAAACATGAGTATCCCGTAGAATAGCAGCAACTTGTTGTACTAGATCCGGCTGGGTAAACTGTTGGCGAGAGAGATTAATACTCATAGTCAAGGGACTATGGGGAAAAGTCTGTTGCCATTGAGATAGTTGACGACAGGCCTGTTGCATTACCCATTGCCCAATCGGAATAATCAACCCTATCTCTTCACTAATTTTGATAAACTCCCCAGTGGGAACAATTTTTCCGTCTTGGCGGCGCCATTTAATCAGGGCTTCAAATCCGGAGACATAACCACTTTCAAGACTAATAATGGGCTGATAATAAAGTTCAAATTCGTTTTTTTCTAGCGCATTGAGTAAATCACTCTCTAAATTTAGGCGATGGTTTGCTGCTTCATGCATATCTTGGGAGAATGTCTCAAACCGCCTCTCCCCGAGAGCCTTAGCCCGATACATTGCGGTATGGGCATCCCGTAACAGATCTGCTGGTTGTTGCCGCAGAGGGTCCGATGCAGTGGTTATGCCTAAACTGCTGGAAATAGACAGCTTTTTGCCATCGATAGTCACCGGCATAGATAACATACCCTGTAAGTTTTCCAGGGTATGTTCCACATCTGCGCGAAGACGTTGGCTAAACAGAATGGCAAACTCATCTCCCCCCACTCGGGCTAAGCAGTCGTAATGAGGCCCCTGTTGCCGCAGCCGATGAGCGATTGTGAGCAAAACCCGATCCCCGATGAAATGCCCTAAACTCTCATTAATCAATCGAAAGCGATCTATATCTAAAAAGGCCAACACCACTGGCTCAAGTTGTCCATGCTGAGCATCCCCCAATGCTCTTCGGATCTCCTGTAATAGAATTTCTCGCCCTGGCAGATCTGTGAGACCATCATAGGTACCGCGGTAGAGAGCTTTTTGTCCAATCACCATGGCCCCCGCCACCAGAAACCCCACTAGGGGCTCAACCAAGGGAGTCCAAATGAGAATACTTACCAGGGTAGAAGAGAGCCCCCACAACAATAGAATTAAGCCGAGATTGAGGATAAATAGTACTACCGGGCGCTTAGTATGCCAGGTAAAAAAACCGGCAATAGAGGCCCAAATGAGTATCCATAGAGTCTCACCCCAACGGGGAAAAAAACGGTAAAAGCTGGGCTTCCCATCGGCAATATCTAGCAAATGGCTAATGATATGAGCATTGAGGGTAATGCCAGACATCATCACTTGCTTGCGCTGATCACCACTGTAGGGGGTGTAAAAATCGTCCTTGAGACTAGGGGCGACGGCCCCCAGCAACACAATATTATCGGTGATTTGAGATGTCTCAAAATCCCCCTCTAGCAGTTGCTGAAGACTGATGGTTTGCACAGGCTGAGGGCTGGAGCGATATCGCAGCAGGATCTGATAGCCAGAGCTATCAATGTTTTGATACCCTCCGTCATGAGGAGCGAGGAGAGGCAGCTCATGCTCCCCCAATGCCATGGATTCCGGCGTATAGCTAAAGCGAATCGACCGGGGAGCCAAGTAGGCTAAGGCCACCCTTAGGGGAAAAGCGTAATACGCTTTGTCGGGGAAATCGACAAACAGTAGGCTACGTCTGACGACGCCATCTGGATCAATGGCAATGTCGTTAAAGCCAATACGTTCCCACGGGACATCTGGTAGGTAGGGCTGCTCTCTGGGGCTGGGAGAGTCCCCGACATTAATGATAGTAATCAGGTTCTGGGCTGATAATTGAGCTTTTAGGGCCTCTCTGCCCGAAGAATTAGGATTACTACGATAGAGATCGAGACCGATGACACGGGGTTGATATTGCTGAATCCGTTTCAATGCGATCGCAACGACTTGATCCGATAGGGGCCATCCATAGCGTTGTAAGTCATCTTCGGTAATCCCCACAATCATAATTCTAGGATCGTTGCCGATAGAAGGCCTTAACCGGCTTAAGGAATCGAAATTCCATAGTTCAAAGCGTTGTAGGAGTCCGATGGATTTAACACCTGTGACCAACAGGGTAGCGGCTAAACTTGCAACTATAATAGAACGGCACCCAAAGGGAACTTTGAGTACTCGCTTCAGTAGGCGTTTACTCCAGCGTCTATATAACTGGGCAGTCACTTGCAACATAGCCGCTCACTTAAGCTTATTGTTCCTACTCGGATAAGAACAATCCGTTTTCTTTTAGCTAGAGTTGGAGGACGATTACAGGGCTGTAAACCTTGGATTTTTGTTAGATGATTAGATGTATATTTCAATTGTAATCATTACTAACGAGCATTTTCCGAACCCGTCACTAAATTCAACGAATTTCCATGGCTTAAGCAATAGTAAATACCGCCATCTATGTATTAGTACTTATCTCATATTGCACATACCCATAGCTATTGTCCTCCGTGAAATTCGGTATATAGTGATTCCCGATCGAATGAAGACAGCAGAAATCTTAAACCCTTAAACCTTGAGGGTTTAGAGCTTGAGGTTTCATGCTGTATTTCAGAAAATTGAAAGACGCCATATGCGGCTTTGGCGATAGCTGATGGCGAGCCGATATCAAATAGGGCCAAACGCCTGAAGCCAAGACATTTGGCAGCTTCTAAAGCAGTAGATACCCCTTCTTACCACACAGACGCACTATGCAAATTGTGATTACGTATCCAACGTAGGGATTTGAATCTGCAAGTGGGTTCCGCTGCCGCGTCGTTGAATAGGAAATTGATTGCGATGATCCTGACGATGCTGATCAGCACTAGTGTGTTTAGGAAATTGCTGACGGTTATTGCTTATGATCAAGGAATCTGCAGAATTTCCTATGGCAAGAGTAGTAATACCTAACAGCCCTAGACATAGGAACCGCAAAATATTTTGACGTACGAAAAAAACAGGAACCCAAGAAGTTTCCATAGGAATGAATTGCTTAGTTGTAAAGCTTAGACAACATCGACGAGATCGTTTACCAAGCACCCTAGAAAAACATTTTTAATATGCTTTCTGGTCAATAGTCTCCCCTACCCTAATTAAGTGCTGTTGATATAAGCCTGCAATTTATCTAACCTTCAAAGAGATATAAATGAATGGTATTAAGGCGCTCTTTCATGCCTTAGACAGCAATATTACGGTGGTCTTTTGCTGGAGATCTTTATAGTCAGATCCCTAATTTCTTCGAGTTCTTGTTTTAGGGGATAAATTTTCTCAAAAATGCTGACAATCACTATGGGCTTAAGCCAATTTGCGGATGCACTTTTAAAGGATAGTGAGATACTGGGACATCTCGATTAATCGCAAGATAGGTTCTTCCCATGGGATCCATGGCTCGTATTTTGACAACATGGGGATTTTAATTTCAGCTGTGCTACCCATTGCGCTGGTGGCCCTAGTCGGTATTTGGGTTGGACGCATATTTACCCTAGAGCGACAAACCCTAGCCCGCCTGAGCATTTATGCTCTAGTACCCGCTTTGGTGCTCCATAGCTTGGCAAAAACAACTTTGGAGTTAGGAAATGCGATCGCAATCCTCACCACATTTATCCTTAACACCGCCTTCCTCTATCTGCTAGCGGTCACCCTAGGCAGACTACTAACGTTCTCCTCCGATGAGAAAAAGAGTCTGATTGCCACCACCATCTTTGCCAATGTCGGCAACATGGGCCTGCCTTTCGTTCTCTTTTCCCTAGGAGAAGCTGGCCTAGAACGGGCCATTGTCTACCTGGTGGGGTCTAGCCTGATGACCGCCAGCGTTTTTCCCATTGTGCTCCAGGGGGAAGGAGTGCTGAAGGGATTACGCTATACCCTCGGTCTGCCAGTATTGTGGGCTGCGATCGCAGGCATCATGCTCCAAGGCACCGGGACCATACTCCCCCTACCCATGGAACGAGCCGTCACTCTGCTGAGCGACGGTGCCATTCCCTTAGCCCTACTCATGTTGGGCATTCAGCTATCGGAAACCCCCTTTGTCTTTGGCCGCCATGAACTAATGGCGGCAGGACTACGACTGATTGTGTCACCCCTGCTGGCCTTTAATATTGCCAATATCGTTGGCCTCACGGGCATAGACCGTCAGGTGGTGGTGCTCCAAGCGGCCATGCCCGTAGCCGTGAATTCTTTGATCTGGGTGACGGAACTGGGGGGCGACACGGTGCAGGTAGCCAGGACCATCGTCCTATCGACGTTGCTCAGCCTAGGCACCTTACCCATTGTGTTATGGCTAAGTAGCCAGTGAAGCATCTAGTTTCAAGGTTTCCCTGGCGATAGCGCAGTCCTGAGCGATCTGTTCTTTTAAAGCCCCTAAGGACTCAAATTTCTGTTCTGGTCGGATAAAACTCTCCAAACTTACGGTGAGCGTTTTGTTATAGAGATCCCCCTGCCAATCAAACAGGTGTACTTCAACACTTAAGTCTTGACCGTCAACGGTGGGACGAGTACCAATGTTCATCACCCCCAGGACAGGCTTTGGGTTTGGCAAAATGCCAAAAGTTTTGACGCTGTAAACCCCTTGCCGGGGAATAAACTTATCCCTTGGCAGATTGAGGTTGGCGGTGGGAAAGCCGATGGTGCGGCCCAGTTGTTTACCCAAAACGACTACCCCGGTCAGGCTGTAGGGCCGTCCTAAAAGATGATTGGCTTTAGCCAGTTCGCCATCGGTCAGGGCTTGGCGAATGCGGGAACTGCTAATGCGGCCTTCCGCATCGTTTTGCAGGGGGACAATCGTGACGGGAATGCGGTGGCGGGAGGCCACATCCCTGAGTAGCTCGGCATTGCCCCCTCGACCTTTGCCAAAGTGAAAATCGCTGCCCACACTAATGTGGGTAGCCTGCAAATCGTCGATCAAGATACGTTCGACAAATGCGATCGCATCCAGATGGGCCAGCTCTGCAGTAAACGGTAAAAGTACCAGCTGATTCACCCCTAAACAAGCCAGCTGACGACTCTTTTCCTCTAACGGTGTAAGGAGTGGCCGGGCCTGACCGGAGAAAAATTCCTTGGGATGGGGAAAAAAGGTCACCACTGAAGCCCATTCATCGAAGCCCAAGGATGTGGGGGATTCAAAGTCAACCGATGCAATGGCTCCGGGCAAATGGCTGTAGCCAGAGGCCGCCGCCGCCTGCAGGCACATATCCTCAGCCAGAATTAATGAGGGGGATAGCCCGCCTTTATGGGTCAAGACAGGCTGAATGACACGCTGGTGGCCAAGGTGCACACCATCAAAGTTACCAAGCGCGATTTTAGTCGGCTTTTGCGCCGATGTCGGAGACGAAGTAATCCACACACTCTACATCTTGACATGAAAAGTCAAGCATAACTCGGTCGAGCCTCAGCTTACGAACGATTCCCCGCAGGTCCCCCGCAGGCCCAGCAACAGAGCGCTCCTGAGGCCTGTCCCATGCACATCACCCCATCAACATCACCGTATCAATCACATGAATAATGCCGTTGCTGGCTTCGATGTCCGCAGCAATCACCGTGGCATTTTTAATTTCCAAAGGACTATGACTGCGAATGGGAATGGGTGATCCTTCCACGGAAGTCAACTCGGATGACTCCTGCAACCGCGCACTGTCCCAACGTCCCGATACGACGTGATAGCAAAGAATACGACCCAGCTGCGGTGGATTCTGCACCAGATTATTCACCGTGTTGGGGGGCAACTTGGCAAAGGCCGCATCGTTAGGAGCAAACACCGTAAAGGGACCTTCCCCCTGCAATGTTTCCACTAAGTTGGCGGCCTGCACCGCCGCGACCAAGGTTTCAAAGCCAGGGGCACTGACCGCAATTTCGACAATGTTAGGCATGGTTAAGAAAGTTGGGGGGAAAGAGATTCCAGCCATGGCCGCTGGATTTTGGTAGAACTGATGGGTAGAGCCGGTACCCTACCGATAATCCGCCTGCTGGATATCGCGCAGGCGCGCCTCTGGCCGAGTGAATCGGTCCATTTGGGCTTCAAAGAAACGCCGGTTGGCCATCAAATGCTCTGGGTTCGGATCGTCGAGGGGATAGTACAGGGCCGCCCGCAATGCTTGAATCACCGCCGATGTGACATTGTACATTGACCGCTGGAAAGTAATCCCTAGCTGAATCAGCTGGTCATCCTCCCCCCGACAATGCTGCTGGTAATAGTCCAGTAGGTAGGGGGGCAAAAAATGCAGCATATCCTGCATCAGAAGGGTGGGCGGAATCCCCGCACTGCCTACCGGAAAGACATCGGCGTAGAGAATGCCATAGTGAAAGTCTGTCTGTTGAGCCGGCACCTGTTTGGCCTGGGCATCGTAGGATTTTGTACCGCGAAACGGAGCCGTGCGATAAAACACAGCTTCCACATAGGGTAAGGCCGCCTCATAGAGCCAGGTAAACCCAACTGACTTGGGAATGAGTTCAAAGCATTCATCCCCCACATATACATGGTGATAAATCGGGCGACCCGCCACCGCAAAAATGCCATTCACTAAAAAGTTCATGGCATCGGGCACACCGGCAAAGCCACCCTGGTCATAGATATCCGACATTTCAAAAAATACCGGAGCCATAACTTCCCAAAACAACCCCAGGTTGGCATAGTACGAAAGCTGTCGTACCTGCTCCATAAACATGTCAGGGAAGAGTTTATAGAGACCTAGCATGGCCCAGTTACCCTTGAAATAGGCCTTAATTGCCCCATCGGCCGCCGCTAAATACTCATCACTATAGAGATAGGCATTAAACGTTGGATTGAGATCCTCATGCCAAAACATCGCCCGCATACAGGCCTCGGCAAACTCCATGTTGACGCGATCATGGCCCAAATGGTGTAACAGCCGAGGTAACTGACGACCCACCTCCCCCTTAGACATAAACTCCAGCAGTTCGGGATGAGCTTCCCCGACCCCTCGCCAAATCCGGAGGGGAGATTGGTCCCCAGCATAGGTATTTTGGCGCTTTAAATAGTCCTGGGAAATAAAGTATTTGAAGAACGGCAGCGGCTGCAGAAATACGCGCTCACCAATGTACAACAGGTCACGCCAGTAAAAGTCCATGGGGACAGCATAGGCCTTGTAAATGCCGATAATCTGCATCAGATTCTCAGGGGTATCTGGCAGCATAGAGCCCCCGGCCTCTAACCGATAAATGATATCGGCATGGACGTGATTAGACAAAGGTAGGGGTGTTGTAGTTGTAGTAGCCATAGTTTTAGAAAGAGAACGCAGGGCCAAACACAGACCCCTAAACCAAAAACAAAACCTAAAGTCTTTTCTCCAGGGTCATCCCGATCAAGAAGGAGCATCCCCCCTGAGCACAGCCCCTATGTCTTGCAACGCGACATGAGCCGTTCCAGGCACAATATCAATCGCTTGCACCATAGTCGGTTCGGTCCAACGCATCAACCAATTGGGCTGGACTCCCAACACCACAATGAACACCAATAGCACTAAGGCTGGAGCATGCTCGCCAAAAGAGACTTTAGGGTAATAAGCTCGTTGGTTATCTAACCGACCAAAGCAAGTGCGGTTGAGCAAAATAACAAAATACACAGCCGTCAAACCAGTGCCGACAATTCCCACTAGGGCTTGCACTGGAAAGACCCGATAACTCCCCATAAACACGGCAAACTCAGCCGCAAAGTTAACCAGGCCAGGAATTCCCGCGCTGGCCATGGCCCCCAGCAACAGAACCGCACTGACAAAGGGCAACCCCCGCACAGGGTTCATCAGCCCGTTCAACCGATCCAGGTCACGGCTCCCCACCTTAGTTTCAATCAGGCCGATCAAGTGAAACAAAACTCCCAGCACCAGACCGTGAGCGATCATTTGGGCAATACAGCCCGACAGACTGAGGTCATTGCCCGCGGCAATACCCAGCAGCACATAGCCCATGTGGCTGACGGAGCTATAGGCCACCATGCGTTTAATGTCTCGCTGAATAATGGCCAAGAAAGCACAGTAAATAATGGTCACCGCTGCCCAGGAGGCAATCCAGGGAGCGATTATGGCCCAGCCATCGGGCAACAGACTGAGGCCAAAGCGCAGCAGCCCATAGGTGCCCAGCTTAGCCAAGACACCCCCCAGCAAAATAGCCACCGGAGTGGAGGCGGCCACATAGGTATCGGGCAACCAGGTATGGAGCGGCACCATGGGCACTTTGATGCCAAACCCAATGGCTAGGGGCAGCAAGAGGAGCACCTGCAACCGGAGGGACAAGTCAGTATCGGCTAGGGCGGCATAGCTAAAGTTCTCTGCCCCCCCAAGCCACAACAGGCCAAACCCACTAATTAATACCAAGGCGCCGGACAAGGCCGTATAGATCAAAAACTTGGTGGCGGCATAGCTCCGCTTTTCACCGCCCCAGATATTGATCAACAGATATAAGGGTATGAGACAGGCTTCGTAAAAGAGAAAGAACAGGAGAAAGTTTTGAGCCAAAAACGCTCCTGAAATGACCGTACTGGTCATCAGCATCAAACTGTAAAACAGCCGTGGCCGTTCTATATCCGCCCTAGAACTATAAATTGCGATCCAGGTTAAGAGGGTATTTAACCCCACCATGAGTAAACCAAGGCCGTCCACGCCCAAGTCGTAGCTTAGCCCGAGGAAGGGTAGCCAAGCCGCTGTCTCCACCATTTGAAATTGACTGTTACCCAAGTCAAACTGGCTAAATAACCAGATTGTCCATAGCAGCGACAGTCCGGCTCCCCAGAGGGCAACTAGCTTCGCTTTGGCGGGGGGGGAAAGACTTAACGCCAGGGCTCCTAACAATGGCAGCCCCATCAACAGGGTTAGCATCATGGTTTGCTTAGGGTAAAAAACATATGGATAGACCCACTTAGTTCACACCATAGGCGGTCACTGCAGGCTCTAAATAGCGACGGTAGGGGGCATTTAACCGAGACTTGGCAAATAGCTCCAGCCCATGAACAGACCCAGGAGCACGACGCAAATGGCAATGGTGAAAATATAGACTTGGGAGCGTCCAGGGTTGGCATATTTTAAGGTTTCGCCACTAAATAGGGAGGCTACGCCGACAAAGTTGACAACACCATCAATCACATAGCGCTCAACCCAGTTAAACCCTTTGGCCGTTGTGGCCACGGGCCAAATAAATAGGTTTTGGTAGAGACCAGTGGTGTAAAAGTCATCGGCCATCAGGTTGACTAACCATGGAGACAGATAATCCGTAGGCAGCTTCTTCTCTCCCATGCCGTATAAGAAAATCCCCAGACCCAGGCCTAAACCACTGGAAATAACTAACAGTAGTCCAGTCATGCCAATGGAAGTTTGCATGAGGGGCAACAGATTCAATGTTTGTAGCATGATAGGGATGTGCAGGGTTAGGGCCGCCATGAACACCATGGGGATGACCACCAACCAGATGGGCTCTGGGGCACGAATACTCATGATCTGGGGCTGGCCAACAAACATGAGGCAAAACATGCGCACTAGGCTAAAGGCACAGAGGCCGTTGATGGCCAAAACAATAGCAAACGGTATGAGCTGACCGTCGTACCAGAGGCCTGTTTCGAGAAAGCGCATGGCCCAGAAGCCACCGAAGGGGGGCAGGCCTAAAATGCCTAGGGCCCCGAGGATAAAGGACAGGGCGGTGACCGGACGCCGAGACCACAGACCACCTAGATTGGTGAGGTCTTGGGTGACACAGGTGAGCATAACGGAGCCAGTACTGGTGATCAGTGTGGCGATCGCAACCGCAAATGCCATGAGCAAGAAATAGGCCACCCCCACCTGGGATGTCCCCACTGCAATAAACACCAACCCCATAAAGGTGCTGGTCAAATAAGACAGCACCCGCTTTGCATCCACCTGGGCAATGGATATGAGCGCGCCGCCAATAGCACTAATGGTACCGATGGCCACGGCCACCCCATCCACCACCGGAGAAAGGGCAAACACAGGCGTTAGCTTAATCAGCACCCAGGCCCCCACGGGAATCACCACGGAGTTCCGCAAGATTGTAGTAGGCAGCGGCCCCTCCATGGCAGAGTCTAACCACAGATGCAACGGAAACTGGGCGCACTTACTAATAGGACCTGCCAATAGGGCCAAACCAACCAGGGTGGCTATGGTGGTCCCTTTGATGGGGCTATCTGCCGCCCACTGGGCTAGCTCCGTGTAGCTCCAGGTGCCCGCCAGTGGATATATGGCAATCACCCCCATCAAAAGGATTAGATCCCCGACTCGCTTAGTCAAAAACGCATCCCGCGCCCCCGTTATCACCCGTGGCTGGTTAAACCAAAATCCCACAATCAGATAGGTTCCCAGGGTTAAAATCTCCAACATCAGGTAGCTAAAGAACAACGAGTCGCTGAGCAACAACGCCGTCATACCCGCTTCAAATAGGGCCAACAGGCTAAACAAACGAGCCCAGCTCCAGTCCATTTCTAGATAGCCAATGGCATAGATCTGGGCCAGCAGGTTGAGCGCTACCACCACCACCACCGCTGCCAGACTCAACGACGACAGCTCAAATGGCAGTTCAATCGACAGATCGGCCACCTGCATCCAGGTGATCGACCAGCGCAGGGGCACCTGCCCCCAGACCGCCTGCAAACACAGCACAGCATGCACCAAGGCAATGGCCGTTGTGCATATATTTATATACCCTGCAGGGCGGGGCCCGGTGCGTCGCAGCGACATCCAGGGCACCGTCAACAAAATACCCAGCAATGGGTATAGCGGAATTAGCCAGCCTGATTGTAAATAAACCTCAGCCATGGAGTACGTTCACAACACAACAGTAGAAACGGGGGGGGAGGGGGTCGAAACGGAACAGGTAAAGCATCGAACCGGAAGGGACCATAGATTACCAAGAAGAGTAACCATAGGCATTCTACTTCCAACTATCAGCCCAAAGATCGATGAATTGAACTCAGAAGATCATTTACTAGAGTCTATCTAAATTCAGAAATGATTTACTAAAGTCTATTCGTATCCTAAGTGTAAACAGCGACCTGCCAAAAAGCCAGCAACTCAATCGGTTATTTCTAATGCAATTGTTTAGCTAGATTTATCTAAGTCGGTGAAGGATGCATCAAAGATATTTCCTCAATGCCTTCGAGTTCCAGGGGCAAGGCTGGTTCATTGCCCCGTTGGCAACGGATCTGGAAGGGGCAGGGGCCACAGCGCTCGAGCACATTGGTTTGGGGAAACTCGTCTCCCTGACGGAGGTCCGAAAGATCGTCAGTCAGGCGGACCAGATCAGCCCTGGTTTGATCATGCTGCTGCTGGCCATAGGCAAAACGATAGTCACTGGGGGGTAGATCCTCCCCCTGCTCATCCCGATGGCGCACAAACCAATAGACCATGGTGAGCTGATCAGGCCTGAGGTGAGTGGTCTCCGCCAATATATATAGATAGAGGCGGGTTTGCCAGTCTCGGGCAAGATACTGCTGGAGCGGTGGTTTTAGATAGGTCTTCCAATCCACAATCAGGCCGGAGTCATGGGTCAACACCACCAGGTCATAGATCGCCGTAAACAGATAGCCATTAAACGCCAGGGTGCGCTGATGCTCACTTTGGCGCAAAATTTCCCCAGGTGCTGCCTGAAATAGGTGGGGAGCCCGCTGCCGCAGCGCCTCTATTTTGGCGGTCATATCCCCATTGGCCGTGGACATTACATCAATGGACAGCCCCAGGGCTTGCTGCTGCATGAGGAGGTGAAACTGACTGCCCCACAGGGCGGCCTCTTGCCCCTCTGGTTTGGGGGGCACGGCCAAGGATTGGTTAAAGATGTATTGGAATCGGCGGGGACAGCTTTCTAGGAGGGTGAGGTGGGCCTGGGATAGGGGGATGACAGGCAGGGACATGGGGAAAGTAGAAAGTAGGAAGGGAGGGCTTAGGAGAACAGGGGGCAGGGGAGACGAGAGGAGAGTTTTTTGGGGAGTTAAACTTTGCAGAGGACAAAGGTGCTGCCTTGGTTGCCTCGGCCAATGCGCATGGTGTCGTCTAGGTAGGTAATCTCTAGCCAACCGGGGGCACGGTTTGAGTTGATGGTAAAGTCAATGCCTTTGATCAGGTTGAACTTGGTGGTTTGCTGCAAGGTGGCAATAAACTGACTGGGGTTCTGGTAGCCGAGGGTGGCTTGTAAGCCAAAAATAGCGCGATCAAATTGGACGTTGACTCGCTTTTCTGAAACGGCTTCAAAGGTGGCGGTGACTGAGACTAACCCGCCTAGGACCGACTTGATTTCGGCTAGGTTGTAAATCCGCTGCTGCGCCATGTCGACCCATTGATAGATGTTGCCCAAGGTGAGCAGGGGAAACCGATCAATGCCCAGGAGTTCGGAGCTGGTGGTATAGAGCAGTTGCCAGTTGCCGTTGAGCAGGTCGGTTGCTGTCAGGGGGCTGGGGGTGGGGTTACACGCCTCTAGGCGGGCAACCTGGGTAAGAATGGCTTGTTGCTGTTCAGGGGATGTGAGTAACCCACGATTGGTGGGTGCGATCGCATTTAAAAGGTCAGTTTTTTGAATCATGGTGTTGGTAATAAACAGGGGCCACGGCCAGCCCTAGGTTTTGCCACAGAGCAAGTTATCAGCTGAAACTGGAAAGTGGTTTCACCCATAGGGTTTAAGCCAACAGAAACCCAACCCTAGGGTGGCCCATATCAAGAACTAGCAAATTTTTATGATCAAATACTTGACAACAGCAGGCTTTCATACTTTATTGGCAGGGCACGGCACAAAATACGTAATATTCAGCGGCAAACCACCTAACTACGGGTGATTGGATCCGAACTCCTGTCTGAACTACTGTATATTCTTGATGCGGAGTTACACTCTCTGGGCACAGGAAAACCTAGGGTAGTCCTTGCCTAGAGTGAACCTGTCCTGACCTTACTTCTTGCTAATGTCAGTGCTCGGGGCATTCATCTAAATCCAAGTCTCAACCCCAAACGCGTATGACTAAATATAATCCCTCCGTCCGTCAAATCCCTCGCCAGCAACATGCGGAGGCGATTCCTGAGCGTGGCGACTCATCTATTCTTCGTTGGTTAGACAGCAGCGGTCGTTTGATTGCTCGAGAGGCAACGGAAAAGATACGGGAGGAAGCAGATGGCGAAGAAATATCCGATCTGATGGGTAGCGAGGATGCTAGCTTCGATGATTCGGATGATACTGACGACGACGGGCCTGACATCGATCCTGAAGACGATGATTAGATTTTCAGTTCAATGGGGCTGCCTTAGAACATAAGTTTTTATACTTAGAGATTTTGTAGCCTAGATTCCTAGACTTTCAGCAGATTTGGCTAGAGAATCTAAACGTGAGGTTTTTTAATTTTTTTTAGTACTTCGTGTCTACAGACAATTCTGTACGGATGCAGGGGCTAAACGCTTGAAGTGTGTGTGGTGTGAAGGACGCAATTTGTGGATGCTAAATTCTTTACCTCTAGGACAACGGTCTTAACAGGTACGGGTCTCTCGCTCCTATTGATGGGAGTCCTATCTTGTTTGGCGGCTGGTCTAGATACCTGGGCAGGACGTGACTGGTTAAGTCAGTCCACCCTATTAATGCCATTTTTACTGTCAGCCATTGGCGCATCCCTCATGGGTCACGTCGTGGTGCCAGTGCTGAAGCGACTGAAGGCAGGGCAGTTTATTCGTGAAGAAGGCCCTAAGGCTCACCTAAAAAAAGCAGGTACTCCCACCATGGGAGGCATCTTTTTTGTACCGGTTGCCTTGCTAGTGGCCATCGTAGCTTCGAGAGGTGACACCAATACCCTAGCGGTATGTGCCTTGACCCTAGCCTATGGCTTTATTGGTTGGATTGATGACTGGCAAGTGCTGCAGCATCGGTCTAATAAGGGCATTTCCCCAAAAATGAAGCTGTCCCTACAGATCGGATTTGCCATTGCCTTCTGTGCCTGGGCGCTGGCTAGCCAGCCAGCTGAGATCACCCGTGTTTCCCTACCTTTTGGCCTGATTCTGCCCCTCGGTATCCTCTTCTGGCCCATCGCCGGATTTACCATGGTGGCGGAGAGTAATGCCACCAACCTCACCGATGGTGTGGATGGATTGATGGCAGGGACAGGTGCGATCGCACTGCTGGGTTTAGGCGCATTAATTGCCCCCGACTACCCAGAGCTGATGGTTTTCTGCGCGGCCATGGGGGGTGCCTGTGTCGGCTTTCTGACCCACAATCGCAACCCCGCTCGGGTCTTCATGGGTGATACGGGTTCCTTGGCCTTGGGCGGGGCGTTAGCCGCCGTAGGCATCCTCAGTGGTCATCTGTTTGCCCTGCTGATTATTACCCTCCTGTTTGTCGCAGAAACCCTGTCGGTGATTCTGCAGGTGGGCTACTACAAAGCCACCAAAGGACCTGACGGCAAAGGCAAGCGTCTATTCAAGATGGCGCCTCTACACCATCACTTTGAGCTATCGGGCTGGTCAGAGATTCAGGTAGTAACTGTGTTTTATATTGTCGCCGGTTTACTTTCCTGCTTCGCCCTAACGACCCTAAGCTAGGCCATCGGCCAAATTCAAGGTCACCAGAATTCCAAAACTACATACAGCGTTTGTAACAGCGGCGATTTTCGTCGCTGTTTTGCTTTAGGCCAGTTTGCCAAGCCTCTACCAGACTTCACCTTGCTCCAGATGAGAATTCTTGTCACACTACTCCTACGATGGCAAGGTTCCCAGGACGGCTGGAAGTTTATTTTTCCTTGACGGTCCCAGTAGCTTGATTTCAAGTCTTGATTTCAATTGTGGTGAGTTTGCCCCATTGCCCCCAACCTACCCCACTGCCCCTTTTTCTATACCTGTTTTTCCACCATGACCACCCCCCCACTGCTGTCTCTCCTCGCCAACCTGGAGGTGATTCAAGACCCTACCCAGGTTGCCAAGCTCTCCAAGGACTACTATCACTTCAGCCCAGTCCTCACCGCCCAGCTGGACGATAAGGTCGCCGATCTGGTGGTGAGACCCACCACCGAAGCTGAAGTGTTACAGGTGGCCCAAGCCTGCGTCACCACCCACACCCCCCTCACCGTCAGAGGAGCGGGCACCGGTAACTACGGCCAGTGCATTCCATTGGCAGGGGGAGTAATCCTGGATCTGAGCAAGCTCAACCAGGTGAAATGGGTCAAACCGGGGCTCGCCTATGTGGAAGCCGGGGCCAAACTGGCCGCCATTGATAAAATCACCCGCGAGCAGGGCTGGGAAATTCGCATGGCCCCCTCCACCTATCGCACGGCCACCATCGGCGGATTTATTAGCGGTGGTAGCGGCGGTATTGGGTCGATCACCTACGGTCAGCTGGCCGATCGGGGTAACCTCCAGGCGGTCCGCTTAGTCACCATGGAAGACACCCCCCGCATCTTGGAACTCAGAGGTGACGACGTGCAAAAGGTCAACCACGCCTATGGCACCAACGGGATCATCACCGCCCTTGAAATTCCGCTGGCCCCCGCCTACCCTTGGGCCGAGGTGATTGTCACCTTTAATGACTTTATGACCGCCGCTCACTTTGGCTATGCCCTAGGCGAAGCCGACGGCATCATTAAAAAGCTGATCAGCATCCATCCATGGCCCATTCCCAGCTACTTTGTGGCCCTGCAGGATGCCCTGCCAGAGGGTAAAACCGCCGCCCTGCTGCTGATTGCCGAGGCCTCCTTGGAACCCTTTAGCGAACTGGTTAAAGCCCATGGCGGCACGATTACCTATGAAAAAACAGCGGCAGCCGCCAAGAAAGGAGCGGCCTTGACTGAGTTTACCTGGAACCACACGACGCTCCATGCGCGCAATGTGGACCCTAGCCTCACCTACTTACAAACCCTGTTCCCCTACGACCCGGAACTGAAGCTGGTGGAGCACATGTACCAACACTTTGGGGATGAAGTCATGATGCATCTAGAATTCTTTCGGGTGAATGGTCAGGTCTGTCCAGCAGCGCTACAGCTGGTGCGCTACACCACTGAACAGCGTCTGAATGAGATTATTCGCTACCACGAAACCCAGGGGGCATTTATTGCTAATCCCCATACGTACATTTTGGAAGACGGCGGTCGTAAGGAAGTTAACGAAGCCCAAGTCGCCTTCAAGGCCCAGGTCGATCCCCATGGGTTATTGAATCCTGGCAAGATGCGGGGTTGGTTGGAACGCACACCGGCTTAAATTTTTGTCTATCTTTTGTCTATCTAGCGTCTTTTTCGATGGGGATGCTCCCTAGTCCAGACCGAGTTCTCGTTTGAGCACCTCGATGGATTTCTCGCCAATGTAATTCTCGCAATAGAACACTTTGGGTGGACGGATAATGTCCTCTCTGGCCGCTTGTAGGGCTTCCTTAATCGCTGGGAAACTGGCCTTATCTAGGGCGGCAATGGTTTGGGCACTGCGCACCACGGCGGAGAGTTTTTGGTCATCTTCGGCTTGGGCGGTCATGACCAAAATCTCATCCCCTCGCAGACTGTAGGACAGCACCTCGGCGGCACGGAGAATACCGGAGCTGAGACTGACTAACCCAAGACAGGTGTCCTTGGGCAAATCTTTTAGCAGGCCCAGTTCTTCGGCATAGTCATAGATATCGATGGGGATGACGCGCACGGACTTGGGAGCGGCAATGGCTTCGGCTTCGTTAATGAAGTAACGGCTGGTGACGACGGTGCCGGAACGGGTTTGGGATAGGACATCTTCCAGTTCCTCTAGGGGCACTAGCTGGACTGGAATGCGTAGGGCTTGTTCCAGTTCTCGCACCATGAGTTCTCCGGCCCCAATGTCTTGGCGGGGGGTGGTGACTAATACCCGGGCACTGCAGCGTAAGCGCCAGTCGATTTCTCCGAGAAATAGCTCGCGGGCCTGGTGTAGGGAACAGCCCTGGCGCAGTAGTTCATCTAGGCTAGTTTCTACCAGTTCCTGGGCCTTGGGAAACTGGGCCAGCAGCGGCGACCGGGGTTTGTCGATTTCGACACTACCCTGGGTGCGGACGTAGATCCCAGAACCGGGCTGGGCCTCAACCACGCCCGCGTCTTCTAGCTGGCGGTACACCTTACTGATGGTGTTGCGGTGCAGCCCCGTCTGCATGGCGAGCTGACGGGTACTGGGTAAGCGATAGCCAGGGGGATATTGGCGGGATGCGATCGCAAACCAAATCTGGTCATAAAGCTGGGTAGAGGCTGGAATCTCGCTATCAGTTTGAATATGAAATTGCACCATGGATCGCGCTCAGTTGCCGTCTAACGGGACAATGGGAATGGGTTCGGGTTCTTAGGAATAGAGCAAACCACAACCAGACTACCCAATATTACCTAGAGGGTACTCGCGAAACCGGGTTTTGCGATGTGACAATTGTCATTTGACTGGCATAGGACACAAAACTTTAGAAACCGCAGTTGTTCACCCGCCAAAATTGGCTACCTAAAAAGCCACCAGGGAACGGCAAAATAGGAGCGATGCATGGAGCGGTCGGAGCATGGTGACACCCCAGATTGAAACTAAAACCATTGAAGTCAAAAGCGGCGATCATGCCCTACCGGTAGCCCTACCGGTATATGTAGCCATGCCCAACGGTGAGGGTCCCTTTGGCGCGGTGGTGGTCCTGCAGGAAATTTTTGGGGTGAATGGCCACATTCGTGACATCACCGAACGGCTGGCCCGAGCGGGCTATGTCGCCCTCGCCCCAGCGCTTTACCACCGACAGGCCCCCGGCTTTGAAGCAGGCTACACCCCTGAGGATGTTCAGGTGGGTCGCCAGTACAAGATGGAAACCCAGGCAGATGAGCTGCTCAGCGATATCCAGGCCACCATTGACTATGCCAAAACCCTGCCCCAGGTGAAAGATGGCGGTGTCGGCTGCATCGGCTTTTGCTTTGGGGGCCATGTGGCCTATTTAGCGGCCACGTTGGCCGATACGGTTGCGATCGCATCCTTCTACGGCGCAGGCATTCCCGACACCGCCTTTGGCCCCGGCCCAGTAGCCCTAGACCGCACCCCTCAAATCACCGGCACCCTCCACTGCTTCTTTGGCACCGAGGATGCCTCCATCCCGCCAGCAGCCGTAGACCAGATTCGCTCAGCCCTCCAGCAGGCCAACATTAATCATCAAATCTTTGCCTACGAAGGGGCAGGCCATGGCTTCTTCTGCGACCGACGCGGCAGCTACAATGCCGATGCCGCCGCCGATGCCTGGGAAAAAGTACAGCAGCTATTGGCCGAACAATTGGGCTAATGCCCCTGACCCCTTTCTCCCCTAACCCCTGACCCGCCCGCCCAACAAAACATCAACCATAGGTCGACTATTGCCCCCTTCCACCAAAACTTCAGATTTCGCTGAGCAAAAATTGACTTACACTTGAAAAACTGACTTTTTATGGGAGCCTGCCCTGGCAGGCCTTAGACCGTTGACCTTTTCTGCTGACGATTTTCTCAAAGCCCTAGACCAACACGACTTCAACTTTGACAAAGGAGCAGTCGTTAAGGGCAAAGTGGATAGCCACCTGGATGATGGTGCCTACATCGATATTGGTGGCAAAGCAGCGGCCTTTCTCCCCGTTCGTGAAGCATCCGTAGACTCCGGTGTCTCCCTCGAAACAGCCGTCCCCCTGGGCAGTGAGCGGGAGTTTATGATTATTCGCGGCCAGGATGCTAACGGTCAGGTAATTTTGTCCATCCGCCAGCTGGAAATCAAGGAAGTCTGGGCCCAGCTAGAGCAACGGGAAGTCAATAAGGACATCGTGGATGTCACGGTCACCGGCACCAATAAGGGCGGTGTGACGGCCGATGTGGCAGGTTTGCGCGGATTTATCCCCCGCTCCCACCTGGTTAACCCACCCGAGGATCTGTCGGCCCTAGTGGGCCAAACCATTTCCGTGGCGTTTCTAGAAGTGAACCAAGAGAACAATAAGCTGGTGATGTCCGGTCGCAACGCGGCCCGGACCGCCGTCATGGGGCAGCTCCGCCCAGGGCAGCTGGTGGATGGCAAGGTGGGAGCCATTAAGCCCTTTGGCGTATTCATTGATTTTGACGGAGCCCGGGGGCTACTCCACGTCAAGCAAATCAGTAAGAGTTTTGTCTCCTCCATTGGGGATGTGTTCGAAGTGGGGCAAGCGGTGAAGGCCGTGGTGCTGAACATCGATGAAGAGAGGGGCCGCATTAGCCTGTCCACCAAGGTGTTAGAAAAATATCCTGGCGAGATTATGAAGGAGCCCGACAAGCTCATGGCCGAAGCCGCTGAGCGGGCGGCGGACCCCAGCAAGCTAATGGCGGAGCAAGAGGATTAATGGGTAGCGTATGGGAATTGGATTTTTACTCGCGTCCCATCCTTGATGACAACCAGAAAAAACAGTGGGAAGTGCTGATTTGTAATGGAGCCCAGTCCATTGCCGAGGAGGGTCCCAACCTACGCTATAGCAAGTTTCTGTCTAATCAACAGGTTAACTCCATCGAGCTGAGGGACGCTCTGCAAGAAGCCATTGACCAAGTGGGAGAGTCTCCTTTGCGGATTCGGTTCTTTCGCTATCAGATGCAGAACATGATCAAGCGGGCCTGCGATGAGCTGGGCCTACCGGCTCGGCTCAGTCGCCGCACCCTCACCCTCCAAAGCTGGTTGGACGACCGGCAGAAAAATTTCTACCCAGAGCAACCGGGCTACCAGGCAAGCACCTCAGCCTCTACGATCCAGCCCCTAGAAATGGCGCGGCCCCTACCCGATGCCCTGATGGGCCAACGTTGGGCCATGGTCAGCCTGCCCGCCAAGGGCCTGGCAGATATGCCCGAATGGGATATTGGCTTTGGTGAGGCCTTTCCCTTGGAACTGGCGAGCATTTCCCCGGACACCCTGGTCCCTGGCATCCTAATTTTTTCTGAGCGAGCCCTGCCTCTGGCGGCCTGGATGTCGGGCCTGGAGCTGGCCTATCTGGATGTGCAATTAGGCCAAATCTCCCAGCTGTTGCTGGAAACGGGCAGCAATGACACGTGGATTATGGCCAGTCTGAATCGGCCCGAACTGAAGCAGGAGGCCGAACGGTTTATGGCGGCCAAAGAGCAGGCTAACCAGGTGCATTTTGTGGCGGTGCAGGATAACCCAGACTCAGAATCTTTTGCTGGCTTCTGGCTGATGCAAAAGCGCACGTTTGGGTAAGGGTAGTGGATTCGATACAGCTAGGTATAGTGAGCGGTGACATCGATGTTAAATCAGAAGCGCTGGTGGGAAATTGGGTTGATGTATGCGCTGTTGGGGGGAATTGCGATCGCAATGCTCCTCCCCCTCCTCTGGCTCGTCAGCACCGCTTTTAAATCTGGGACCGAAAACATCTTTGAGTTTCCCCCCCGATTTTTGCCCCAGGAACCCACCTTTAGCAACTTTGTCAAAGTGTGGCAAGCCGAGCCCTTTGGCCGCTACTTTTTCAACAGCACCCTGATCGCCATTATCACCGTCACCTTAAATCTTCTATTCTGTTCCCTAGCGGCCTATCCCCTGGCCCGCCTGAACTTTCGGGGTCGAGAGATCATCTTTTCCCTAGTGGTGGCCACCATCCTCATTCCCTTCCAGATTGTGATGATTCCCCTATATATCCTCACCGTCCAGCTGGGCCTCACCAACAGCTACCTAGGGGTGATCTTCCCCGCCATCGCCTCCGCCTTTGGCATTTTTCTCATGCGCCAAGCTTTTCAGAATGTCCCCAAGGAACTGGAAGAAGCTTCCCGCATCGACGGTTGCTCCGAACTCGGCATTTGGTGGCACATTATGATTCCGTCCGTCCGTCCGTCCCTCATCACCCTCGCCATCTTCGTCTTCATCGGCTCCTGGAGTGACTTTCTCTGGCCGCTGCTGGTGCTCAACCGGCCTGAATACTACACCCTCCCCTTGGGGGTGGCTCGCCTAGCAGGCAGCTTCTCCCTCGACTGGCGGTTAATTGCCGCTGGTTCCGTCATCGCCACCGCCCCCATTTTGCTATTTTTCGTCGTCATGCAGCGCTACATCGTTCCCAGCGAAATCAACAGCGGCGTCAAAGGTTGATGAATCAAGGGTTGAGCTGCTAATTAAGCGGCTATGACAGCCCGTCTTTTGACAGGGGTTAACCTAGGGAACTAGGATAACTAGGTTATTTCAGACATCGACTTGTGATAGATCACTCCCCCAGTACACAACCGCTAAGTGCACCTCAAAAGAAACGGTTCTTCTCCATGGGGATCTGTTCAAGTGGGGTTGTCGCTGTTGGGATATCTGCCCATGGGGTCGTGGCTATCGGCATCGTCGCCCATGGCATCGTTTCTATCGGCGTGATTTCTATGGGAGTGCTTTCTACGGGGCTAGTCTCCATGGGTCTATTAACGTCGGGTCTGGTGTCTATGGGTATTAAGGCGGCGGGACCGACCAGCATGGAGCTAATGATGGACCACGGTGGCATGGACCACGGTGGCATGGACCATGGCGATGATATGCCTGCCGCTGAATAGTACAGGTAGTTTTGGATTCCGCCGTAGAGATTTTCATATTGATGTCGCCACGCTAGCCAACTTAAGATAGTCAAAGCCATAACCCAAGATACTCTTTGCTAATTGAACTTAAGCTTTGGTAGCTGAGGATCTATATTCATGCTAGGGGTCCAGCTGCCACTCAGGGACAAAATGAGGAGCTGGTTCAGTAAGAAATAACTGACGCAGCTTTGGCAATTCTTTTCTTGCCTCACTTTGTCCTAACCCTTTTAATATCGCTATATTCTCAGCCCCATCCATTGCAAAGCGATTTCGCTGAACAATAGGATCAACTCTAAGTACGTTTTCCTCCCCGGCAAAAAGCTGAGCGGCACCTAGCGAGAACGAAGACTGCCCCGCCATAACCATCTCGACTACTCTATTCGCCCAACCGACCTTTCCTAAAGGCAACCATCTTTCCCAACCCACGGATACCGGAGGTGTTGAGCAACCTAAACTTAAAAGCCTTACTGTCTCAGGATTCCACTGCAGCGTCTTCACCGCTTCAATCATAGCAATTGCTGCAGGGTTATTGGCCCACACTCCGCCATCGATAAAAGCCGTTCCACCTTCTGACAAATGAGTGGGGAAAAATGTTGGTGCAGCCGACGTCGCTAGAGCCACCGTTACGACTAATTCTTTATAATCTCTCTCGAACCGACGGTGATGAGCAGTTTTATAGAGATAAGCCTCTCCCGTATCTAGATTGAGTGAGGGAATAACTAACCTCTGATTACTTTCCCCAAGCCTGCGGTCTCCAAACGTCTCCTCTAAGGCTTGACGCAACGTAGCATCACTGTACTTAGCAAATAACCAATGACGTAATCCACTCAAGATCGTCCGCTGTTGGAAAATTTGTGGTCCATACCGTTCATAGAATCCTAGAATTTCTGTGGCTGAGAGCCCTAATCCTAGTCCCAGAGCCACAATTCCGCCTGTAGAGGTACCTACGATTAGATCAAAGTAGTTAGCTACGTGATCACCAATAGCATCCTCTAACGTAGCTAGAAAAGCGGCTGGGAAAACGCCCTTTATGCCGCCACCATCAATCGAAAGTATTCGGTAAATCCTTGTCATTAAAGGTATCTCAGTCAAGAACTGATTGTCTAACGAAGGCTAGCAACGATCTGCATTGTTTTTTTGCTAGACCGGCTTAGCTCCGGATGTTCGCCGCCGCCTAGCCATTCACCCGTTGCTTGCCAAAACTCATAGTAAGTCAACCATAGCGATGTCCAAGGAACAATGGTTGTTGCTATATGCATCTGCTGATCCCACTCTCGCTTTTTAGGATGGTACAGACAAAGGCGATTCCCCGGATAGGTATGCGGAACCCTTTCATCTCTTGTAGCTACAAGCTGTGGCTTCAATACAAAAATTTGTGGGACTTTGTGAAGCTGATGAACTATCTTTATCCGATATCGCTGGCTAATCGCTCCGGGTTGAATCTCTCCGATCCAGCAAACAATATTTCGACGCCAGTGAACGATAAATTTTGGAAAATATCGCTTCATCACGACAATCTGCTCGGCTAATGAAATCGGCTGTTCACGAAAATGGCTATTGGCCATAGAACGTATTCCTCGGAACGATAATCTCAGGCGACTGGGTTGTCAAAAGACCAGAACTTGAAACAACTCCTAGTTGACCTGCTTGCCGTGCCTCATTCAGGCGTCGCTCATCTTCACGAATAACCTCTTTAGTAGGATATTCACCAAACAGAGAAGTTAGAAGATCGTTGATTGGTCCGTATCCTCGTGCATGCTCTAGTTGTTCCCAAATGCCCCAGAACTGAGAAATCCAGTTTTTGAAAGCATTAGACCTCTTGCATAATAGTTTCTATGGTAGATTTTTAGGTTTTGGTTCATTGCTTTACACCTAGGCAGATGAACTACGAAGCCACCCAAACCCTTAGCAATTCAAAGTTTAAGCGTCGATTCGG